>CAYUXD010000108.1:0-7749 GCA_964448655.1 uncultured Eubacteriales bacterium | reverse complement strand
ATTACTTAATTATTTATCCTGGAAAAAATTCCATAATTATGGAAATAAATCCATGGTTTTTCGTATGATCATCCTTTCGTTCCTGAGGCATTCGGGAGCTTAAAAAAAAGAAGATTTTCATGAAAAATTGATATAATATATCTTGTTTAAGAATAATTTTCTATCCATATTGAAATGAGTAATTACGCAATTCAGGTCAAGAATTTAACCAAGAAGTTTAACGGGTTTACTGCTGTTGACCAAATCTCGTTCACAGTAAAAACCGGAGAGCTTTTTGGTCTTCTCGGACCAAACGGCGCTGGCAAGACGACGACCATAAACATGCTTTCCACCCTGCTCAAGGCAACTTCAGGATATGGAGATGTCTCTGGGTATGATATCTCCAGGAATAAAGACAATATTAGGCGCTCCATCGGAGTTGTTTTTCAGGAGCCTGCCCTTGATATAAAGCTTACAGGAAAGGAAAACCTGGAATTTCATGCGATGATGTACGGAATAGAGAAAGAAGAGAGAAAAAAAAGGATTAAGGAAGTCCTCGAGCTTGTTGAGTTAACAGAGAAAGAAAAAGTGTTGGTTGAAAAATATTCTGGAGGTATGAAAAGAAGATTGGAGATTGCGAGGGGACTTATCCACGAGCCAAATGTTCTGTTTCTTGATGAGCCCACCCTCGGCCTTGATGCCCAGACGAGACGTCACATATGGGATTATATAAAAAGATTGAATAAAGAGCGTGGGGTTACAATTATTCTGACTACTCATTACATGGAAGAAGCGGACTTCCTTTGTAGTAGAATCGCCATTATGGACAGAGGGAAGTTTGTTGCCATGGATACTCCAGGTCGATTAAAGGATATACTCGGCGGAGATGTTGTTTCCCTGGAAATTGAAGGAAATGCTGATGCTCTCGTTAACCGAATAAATAGCCTGGATTGGATAAAGAATATGACGAGGCACGATGAAAATTTGAGTTTGACGATGGAGAAAGGAGAAAGGAGAATTCCAGAATTGATTCATGTTGCCCAAGAAAACGGAGTAGAAGTCACCTGTGTCCATTTGCGAAAACCAAGCCTCGAAGATGTTTTTCTCCACTTTACTGGAAGGACTATTAGAGAAGAAGAGGCCAGCCAGACCGAGCGAAACAAAGAGATATTAAGAAGAAGATTTGGAAGGAGAAGATAATCAATCATTCTAGTATGGCAGGCAGCAAAGAACGGAAATTCCAAAAAGTGATTGCCGTGATGCCCGCTTATAATGCTGAACTTACTCTGGAGAAGACATTTCGTGATTTTCCGAAAGGAAGCGTAGATGAAGTTATAGTTACAGATGATTGCAGCTCTGACAGGACTGCTGAAATTGCTAAGAGTTTGGGGATTACGGTCCTGCGTCACAGTGAAAATAAAGGCTACGGCGCAAATCAAAAAACTTGCTATGATGCGGCATTAGAGAGGGATGCTGATGCAGTTGTTATGATTCACCCGGATTACCAATATGACAGCCGGGTGATTCCCTATGCCTTGGGATTTCTTTCTTTGGGAGTTTGTGATGTTATTATCGGCTCAAGAGTCAGAACGCGTCGCGAAGCTCTTGAGAGCGGAATGCCTTTCTATAAATACATAAGCAACCGCTTTCTGACCATAGTAGAAAATATCATTTTGGGCCAGAATCTCGGTGATTTTC
The DNA here is from genome assembly GCA_964448655.1 of uncultured Eubacteriales bacterium. GTDB lineage: Bacteria > Acidobacteriota > Aminicenantia > Aminicenantales > Aminicenantaceae > SOIV01. The sequence continues at coordinate 6,072 of CAYUXD010000108.1, read as the reverse complement.
ATTCTGGGTTTAGAGCCTATACGAGGAAGGTTTTAGAAACTATTCCCTATAAAAAAAATTCAAATGATTTTGTGTTTGACACAGAATTTCTTGCCCAGGCAGTTTTCTTTGGTTTTAAGATAGGTGATATTCCCATTCCTTGCCGCTATTTTGAAGAAGCATCATCGATTAATTTTTTAAGAAGCACAAAGTACGGACTCCAGACCCTCCTGGTTATGGCCAAGTACATAATTCAAAAAACTGGCCTTATCAATTTTAAAATTTTCTCATGATCTTTTTGAGATTTAATATATTTTCTTAATCAACCACAAATTTTTGCTGGGATGTTGACTGTTTATATACGCCGCAAAGAGAGTTGGCCGAAGTGAACGACATGAAAAGAAGAAAGATCGTTGTGCTCTCAAGAAGGAAGTTTTTATAGGCAAGAGAATGAAAGAAATACTAAAAGCGATACGTGACAATATTGTTGAACATAAAAGGTTAGCGGCAGCAATCTTGTTGGTAGTATGTGGAATAATGATAGCATATTATGTTGTAAAAGTAGCTACGATTCCTGATATTCAGTGGGACCTTAAACTTTATCAAAGTGCTGTAAAAGTTTTTTTTGAGGGGGGAAATTATTATGATTTTGAGCTTTTAAAAGAAAAAGGTAGTCCACTCCCTTTTGGGTATTCTCCTTATGCGATCTATTTTTTGCTTTTTTTAGGTGTGGGATCGTTCCAGAAAGTAGCCTTTTTGTGGTTAGGCTTAAAAGTAGGAATTTTAATAGTTTTGTTTTTTATATGGAAAAAGATTTTTTATGAATATTTTGACAAACGGAATAGTTGGGTCTTCTTTTGTGTATTCTTGGTCTGGTCATTACGTGCTTTTAACAGAGCTATCTATACCGACCTTTATGCCGGGAATATATCTATTATCGAGGAATTTTTAATTTGGAGTGGAATGTTTTTTTTATTGGTTAGAGGAAGATATTTAATATTTGGTTTGTATTTACTTATTGCATCATTTTTTAAAGTGCTTCCCATTTTTTTAATTGGCTTAGTTCTTGTGGCGGGGACCGGAAAGATAAAAGACAAGATAAAAAAATTGGGGATTATAGCCCTAATTAGTTTAGTTGTATGGGGAGCAGGCCTGTTAATAATGCCTTTTGAATTTGGAGAGTGGTCTGGTTTTTTGAAATTAATTTCTTTTATGCCCCCGGAGGTGGGGAAGGTCAATCCCGCGATATTACCGTTTATAAGGGAAATTATAGGAAATGGCGGAAGAGCCTTGGAAATGATACTTTATTTTCTATGGATTCTTACAGTTTTTTTTGTTTCCTTTATTGTCTCAAGACATATATCAAAAACGGATTTTTCTTCCGAGAGAAAGGAAAAATATCTATTTTTCCTCTGGTGCTTAGTTTTTCCAATTATTATGCCCCGGTTTAAGGATTATACTTTTATCTTTTTATTGCCGATTTTTTATTATTCCCTTTATGAAGTAATTAAAGAAAGTAAAAAATGGGCATTAAAAGCTGTGGCTTTTTTATTACTTGCATTTTCCTTTTTTGTCATGGAAAAAGAAAATGTGGGAATCATTGTCATTGACTACTGGCCTCTTTTTATAACAATAACCTCCTGGATTGTATTTACTTTTTTTATAATGAAGGATTCAATACGGCTCGCGGGAAGAAAAACATGATAAATAAAACCGCTGTTTATGTATTGTGGGTGAGGGAAATGAAGCGGTTTTGGAGGGCAAAGTCCCGAATTGTTGGGGCCTTAGCCATGCCGTTATTTTTTCTGGCATTTCTTGGGTTGGGATTTAGAAAAATGACTATTCCGGGATTGGCCGGAGATATGGATTATATTCGGTTTTTAGTCACGGGGATAATCGGGATGAGCATTCTCTTCTCATCAACCTTTGGTGGATTATCTGTGTTATGGGACAGAGAGTTTGGATTTCTAAAAGAAATCATGGTGGCTCCTGTGAGCCGAGTTTCTATCGTCTTAGGCAGGATTGCAGGAGGGGCAACGACTGCGCTGATTCAAGCAGTTCTTATTCTTGGCATCTCTTATATCATGGGGTTTAAGATTATCAATCTCTCATCAATTTTCCTGGCGATTGTTTTCATGATCCTGATTGCGGTTACGTTCCTAGGGCTGGGGTTGATATTCGCATCGAAGATGAGAGACATGCAGGGATTTAGCATTGTGATGAATTTTGTGATATTCCCTCTTTTCTTTTTATCCGGGGCTCTTTATCCCCTGGAAAATTTTCCTGTCTGGTTAAGGTATATTTCAAAGCTAGACCCGCTTACCTACGGCGTTGATGGTTTAAGAGCGGCATTGATCGGTGTGTCCTCGTTTTCAGTTTTTTCCAATTTTGTCTTTATGGTGATATTTTCTTCAGTGATGATTTTGTTAGGTGCCTATTTCTTTGAAAAAAGTGAAAGTGTCTAAGGAAAAGCGGAAAGAATAGCAACGAAAATTAAGAAGGTTTTTTCTTGTTGGCAGCTTTTTCTGGAAGCTTTTCGGTCTTATCTTCGCTCACGAGTTCCAGTTTACCAGAGAATCTGTCCAGACGTTTCTCCGCATCATCAAATTTACTTTTGGCATTGACCAGGTGAGATCCTAGAATCTGAAAGTCATTCTTGAAACGGCCTAAATCTCCTTGAAGCTGGGCCAGGGACTGAAAGATATACTGAGCTGATTTTTCAATTTGGAGACCCTTAAGTCCGAGCACTATGACCTGCAGATAGGCAAAAAAGGAGTTAGGAGAGACGGGGAGGACTCTTTTCTGGATGGCATAGGAGAAAATACTCCGCTCCTCGCCCAGGCTTTCATCCTTGAGGATAGTCTCATAATAGATGTTCTCGGCGGGGATGTACATCAGGGCAAAGTCATAGGTTCCTTCATCAGGGAGGATGTATTTTTCGCAAATCTCATCGATATGTTTTTTAACATCAGTGATAAATTTTTTCCTCAAGCCTTCCTTTTCTTTACTGTCTTCTTCGGTAAGATACTTTTTGAAATTTTCAAGGGGGAATTTGGAATCTATAGGAACAAGATTTTTTCCTATTCTTATGATGGCATCAACTTTTTCCCCGCTTTTAAATTTATACTGGAGCTCATAGTGGGCAGGAGGGAGGATTTGAGAAAGCAAGTCACCGAGGAAGAGTTCTCCAAAGCCGCCCCGGAATTTTGGAGCGCGGAGCAGATTTTCCAGGCTCGAGATGTTTTTCGCCTTTTCCAGGACTTCACGTGTTACCTCTTCCATTTTTCCCAGGCCTTTTTTAACATCACCCAAAGTGGAGCCGATGTTTCCCGTTGTTTTCTGGAACTGAGTGCTCATGTTCTGCAGCTGCTGGTTTATGTTCTGGGTGAGTTGGCCGATTTGTTGCTGCATGAGAGAAAGAGCCTGGTCTTCTGACTGAGAACGCTTCATCTCATCGATTTTGGAAGTGGTCTTTTTCAGAGACAAGAAAAGGAAGATAACAAAGAAAACAAAGAGAAGGATAAGCACAGCTGCGAATATGATTAAGAAGATGTTCAAATCCATAGAGAGCCTTTCCTCTTTGCTGCCATTATAAAAGAAAACCTTTCGCCTGTGCAAATCTTATGTAGGGACATGATTTATTTGTAGGGGCTTGATTTGCTTGTAGTCATTTGATTCATCAAACTCACCTTTTCTATTATATAAATAAACTGAACGGTTTTAATTTTTCTTAATATATGGATTGATTCATATGGTGTAGGGGCTTGATTTGCTTGTTGGCATTTGATTCATCAAACTCACCTTTTTCTTAATGTACGGATTGATTCATATGGTGTAGGGGCTTGATTCATCAAGCCCACCTTTTATTTACTGCGATAAAATGGCTATTTAATAATAGTGAAAAAAGCACTAGACAATTTGACAACGTTTGAGGACTTCTCTAAACTTAAAATGATTTTTATGGCCCGTTAGCTCAAGTGGTAGAGCAGCGGACTCTTAATCCGCAGGTTGAAGGTTCGAGTCCTTCACGGGTCATTCTCAATTATACCTATTCTGATTTTACCTTTAGTTCGTGATAGACTTAAGGTTTTCAGAGTTCAAAGCTTTTGTAAAGAATAAAAATGCGCAGTTAGCTGTCTTTCTTAGACTGTTGGTTGCAGAAAAAAGAAATTCGTAACAATCTACAATTTTAAGGATAAGGCTAGTTTCTTGTCCGATAAAAGTGAGTTGATATTTTTCTCATCGCTTTGAGCTAAATATCTTCTTACAGCTTGAAAGCCGAGATATTTCCCGGCCCGAGGAGGAATATCGAGCTCTTGATTTCCCTTTCTGTAAAAATCGATCAATTCTTCAGAAGAAAATCTTCCTGAACAATAGATGTCTCTTAAATAGTCCTCGTGTTCCTGACACCAGTTTAGTCTGTCTCTTCTCATAAGGAGGTGGTCAGATATTTTGCATTCTGGAAAGGCTAAAGATGAAAAATAAGTTCCTGTCCCTTCTGAAATTAAAAGCCATCTTAATTTTTTATCTTCTGGAATTTCTCCGCTGCTTAGATTCAAAAGAAAATGAGCATACTCGTAGGCAAACAGAATTCTTAGCAACCTGAAATCTCTGAATCTTTCCAGACCAAAACAGACAACAGGTTTTCCCTGGAAATTCATAACAAAAGCATCAGGACTGAAGAAGCCAACGAAAAGATAAACTTCCGGCTCCTCTTTTGAAGAGACAATACTTTTGCACTTATCGTATGACTCGCTTATTATTTTTTCAGGAGGACAAACTGAAGTAAGATGTTTCTGCAAGGAATAATCTGAAGCTTTAATCCGTTCGACTCTTTGCTTTAGGTTCGAAACATCTATTAGGGGAAAATGAGAAAAGTGGTTTTCTAAGAATTCCTGATGGGGCTTGAAATAATGAGCCAGGTAAATTTTCCATTTGCCGGAGTTAGGTTTGATTTTCTCCAGGAATGTGAAAAAATCTCGATACAATGAAAAAATTCTCATTACCTTCTTTTTACCACCATTCTTTGGGCTAAATCAATTTGACTTTTTTTTGATTGATTGTCCACAATACAGGAATCATTCATTTAAAACTCCTGGCTCTGCCTGTAGAAATATCTTTGGTTGAAAACAAGGAATGAAAGCTATAAAATACAGCAGATGATTCCCTTTGTTATTATTTATCCTTCTTATTTTTTGGGTCCTCAACAAAAATGAAAATAAGAGGTTTCTTGGTCGTGCTTGTGCTGGGAGCAGGAATAGTATATTTGCTCTGGATGATGAAGGGAGGAAAGGAGCAACTGCCCAGAGAAGTAGAGGCTTACGGTGAGATGAGGCTTGAATTGACAAAAGTCAATATGGCTAATCTAAAGACAGCAATTCTTATGTTTATCACTGGAGAAGGAAGAACCCCAAAGGATCTTAAGGAACTCAGAGAGTTTAGCCGTCAACTTGGTGCGGATTTAGATTCCTGGGGGACTGCAATTAGATATAAGAGGCTATCAGATGAGAATTTTCGTTTAACTTCTGCTGGTAAGGATAAAAATTTTAACACATCTGATGATATTGTCGTGGAATATTAGTATAAATAAAAAGGGGACAGGCTACTTTTTCCTGAAGAAGAGGAACAGTGTCTCTTTTTTATTGATTTGATAAATCAAACCTCTGCCTGAATGGACAATCTCTACAGAAAAAGTAGCCTGTCCCCTTTTTTATTTTGATTTTTTCGTTGTATTCCTCTGAGATTTCTGGTATCTTACTTGCTAAAATGAATACAGGAGCCAGGATGCCAGGAGATAGAATTATTTGAAAACGTCCACTGAAATTGACAGCAAATTCAGGTTTGTCATTTTAGCAGCAAAGAGAGCAAAGCAGTTAATAAGGGGGAGTAAACCAAGATTAAAATCTAAATCAAGGAATCCAATCCGTATAGCTCAGGAGGAAGTGGCTAAGGGATTAGTGCACTATGATATTATTGAGCCTAAGAAGGAAGAGGTTCGTAAACCAGAAGAGGAAGGCTTCATCGGAGAAGAGATAAGAGACAGAGGTGAAGAACCAAGAAAGGAAGATGAAGGCAAGGCTAAAAAGAAAGTAG
>CAYUXD010000107.1:0-7751 GCA_964448655.1 uncultured Eubacteriales bacterium | reverse complement strand
GACCCTGCTAACCCAACTTTTGAAAGATTCGGAACCTACGGCGATATAACCGGCGCTTACGGAAACAGAGTCTTCAAGGTCAGCCTGCGCTTCACGTTCTAAGTAGAGACGCTCGAGCAGATAATCAAAGAGGGGAGGATTTTCCTCCCCTCTTTTTTTTTACCTTTGAAAAAGGGGACAGGCTACTTTTTCTTTATGAACTGTCCACCGGGAGAGACGGTCCTCTTTCTTTGCAAAAAAGTAGCCTGTCCCCTTTTTATGTCCCTGTGCCAGCAAAGGTCCTGGAAAAGTATCCCTTGATCCCTAAAGCCAAAAGTTCCTGGACCACATCGGCTATATCATCCTTCCTGTGGAAGAGAAAATATTCCGGGAAATGCCTTCTGAAGACAGGGGAGAGTTTATCAGGGACTTCTGGGCAAGGCGTAATTCAGACCGCTCCACTCCAATAAATGAATTCCGCCAGGCCTATTACACACGATTAGCCACGGCGGATAAAGCGTTTCGCGCAGAGAGGAAATAAGAAAAACCTTTAATTATCCTTTATTAATTCTTCCAGCTTTGGAATTAGATTCTTAATATTCTCGGCCTGGGGATCGTCAGGAGCTAATTCCACAAATTTCTTCAAGCTATCGACGGCCAGCTTATACTTACCTTTGTTCAAATAAGCGTAACCTAATTGCCTGTGGGGAGGAGCCCAACTCTCTTTGATTTTAACCGAAAGCAGGAAATACTCAATCGCCTTGTCTGTTTCCCCTTGTTTGAAGTATATTTCTCCCACATTAAAAGCCAGAGTTTCGTCCTCTGGGAAAATATCTACAGCCTGCTTTAAATATTCGCTCGCTTTCTCCAGGTCGCCCTGCCTAAAATAGGTTTCTCCGATACCTGCCAGAGCTCCGGCGGCGCTTTCATCGCCTTCAATGGACTCTTTCTCTTCTTTTATCTTCTCCAGAACCTTATTAAAGGCTTCAATGGCTTTATCATACTCACCCATTTCTCGATAACAATTGCCGATATTGATGTTAATCTGATAAACCGTGGGATTCTTCCCGATAAATTCCTCAAATTTTGCGACTGACTCAGCATACTTTTTCTGATCATAAAGGTCTATTCCTTCCTCGAAAAGCACCACCGATCCTTCATCCTCAATGGCCGGCATATTCATCTCAGCCACCTGAATCTTCCTCAAGATAAAACTAAGAGGAGGATTCTGTTTTGAAAATTGGCTGACTCTCATCTCGTGGTAGACAGTTCCATATCCTTCTTTGGACGCGGTAATGCGGAAATATCCTGTTCCCAGCCCGGCTACAGCCCAGTTTCCCTTCTTATCAGATTCCGACGTAAACATGGTTTTATACTGAAGATGCGTGGCAACAATTTTCGCCCCTTCTATTGGATTGCCAACTTCATCATGAACGTCTCCCCGAAGCCTTCCCTTTCCCCGTCCTTCCTGGGCGGAAAGAGTCAGAGAGAGACTAAAGCATAGAACAGAAACCAAAAATATAATGAATGTATTTTTGCTTTTCATTAAATCCTCCCTAAAAGATTAAGACCATTATCATGCTTCATTGATTATTAAACTTTATCGCTTGCAATTTTTCAACGATTTTCCTTAAATCCTCGGAGACCTTATTTTATTTTATATCCTCCTAAAATTCAAGACAGAGAAGCTTGACTTATATAATCAGCTAGACTGGATAAATCAATCCGAAGCTTTGCATTGGAAATCAAACTGAACATCGGGATAAAAGTCAACAAGAATAAGGGGCATTTTTTTAGGGGAATATTTTTCCACCTCCATCGTCAGGCCCATCTTGTCGAAGTATTCCTGGGCTTTTTCTTTCTGACCAAGATGAAAATAGGCTCTTGCCCCACTCAGGAGAGCTCCCTTGTCCTGAGGGTTCGCTTCTAAAATATTCTCCCAGATCTCAAGAGATTTATCGTATTTTCCATGGTTATAATAGACTGTCGCCAGATTCCGTTTCGCTTCAGGAAATACCTCCGAAGTTTTAGAAAAATTTTCGATGGCTTTAGCCTCATCCTTGAGGTGATTACTGATAAAGCCTTCCAGGAAGCACAATTCATCACTTTTCTCGCCAGCCTTAATGATTTTTTCGAGCTCTTTCTTTGCTTTCTTATATTCTTCCAGGCTGCAAAGGACAACAAGCAGCTGTTTTCTTGCGTCTATCTCTGGGTACTTATATTTTAAGGATTCACTAAACCTATTGCTGGCATTTTTGAAATCCTTGTTTTTCCTGTAAAGCATTCCCAGCGCAAATTTCAAAACTCCTCTTCTTCCCTTGGTAAACACCATTCCCCCGCTCTGGGCAAGGTACGCATCTTCCTGACTAAAGTCTTCCATCTTTTTGCCTGCCGACATAGTAGCCTTCGCTTTTTCTAATCTTTCTGTTTCAAACTCAACTTTATTCAGCGTCTTCATCGACTTTTCAAAATCTCCCTGGAGATAGTAGGCCAAACCCAGGTAGAGATGGCAGTCAAAGTTGTTGGGATACCTCCTGAGTTTTCTTTTAAGAAGAAGAATTGCTTCATCGACCTGACCCTTTTCAAGATAGCTGCAGGCCCTGTTCTCCTCTAGGTACATCTCCTGAGCAAAGCTTGAAGGAAGAGTAAGGCAAAAAGCCAATAAAATTGTTCCCATAAATAAAGCCAAAATTTTCTTCATATCCTTCCTCCTTTAAGTTAGATTTAAAACTTTTATTATTTTATGGCTCTTAAATTTGATCTTGGCTCAAGGCTATAAGCGGAATTCCATGACCTTTTTCAACTCTTCACCACCTGTTCTGTTTATGATAAGAGCATGAAGCAGGTTTTTTCCCTGACGAAGCTTCTCTAAGTCTTGCTCCAGGACTAAAGGGATTTCCATTTCGTACATTTTGTTTTGTTTATCTTTAAGCTCGTCCTCTTTTATTGCGATCTCAAAGGCCTCTTCATATTCCCAGATGAGGCCACCATCAGAATCCGTCAACTCCAGGCGGACATCAAGCACAGTCTTCAGCATATCATCTTCAGATTTATACCAGATATTTCCGAAGGGTATCTCGATGGTGATTGTGCCTTCAACTCTGTCCATTTCGACAACATCTTTCTTTACCCTCCATTTGAAATCAAAAAATCTTTTTTCCTTTCCAAAAGTCGCCTGGGCTCTTGCCTGGGCTTTGCTGAGCTCATGCATGTACATCAGGTTATACTGACGAATATCTGACAGGTCGTATGTAACCAGCGTATAAATCCCTGTACAGGTTGAATCAACAAAGACGACCGGGAAAGCTCCGTAGTACCAGACCTCCTGGCAGCGGTTGTAGGCATCTACTCCCATAGGATATCTTATTCTATCCGTAGGCGGACCGAAAAGGATGTAGATTCTTCCCCTGTCGGTCATCCATCCTGGCTTTGCTTCACTCACAAAAAGTTCATCCGCTTTTTCTATGCGGTTGAAATACTCCATTTTAAACTCGTTCTCTTCGGTATCTGGATCGGGATCGCGACGCTGCCAGAATTCTTCTATAAACTGTTCCTTTTCCGAGTCGGGAAGCTCAAGAAAAATTTTCCTCTCTTTTTTGGTAATGATATACCTGACCTTGGAGAGAAAATCAGAATTTACAGGATCTAACTTGCGCTCTAAATTATAAAGGCGACAGGAGGAAGAAAAGAAAAGGAGAAAGGAACTGGATAGAAGAAGGAAACAAAGGGCCAACGGGATTGTTTTGGATTTTTTCTCTAAATTTAATGGATGACTCATTTTTTCTCCTTTAAAGCCTCGACACTCTTTTTGATTTGAGGCTGATTCGGGTTTATCTCCAGGGATTTTTGCCAAGCTACTAAGGCTGCATCCGGCTCACCCAATTGGAAATAGCACTCACCGATGGTATTTAATAAATTGATATTTATTCCGTAATGAGAGATGGCTTTATCAAGTACCTCGATTGCTTTGCTTAGTTCTCCCAAATTCTGGTAGGCCTTGCCCATCATAAAAAAAACCTCGTATTTTGGCGGCTGAGGCTGGTTTATAAAAGGAAGCAGCACAGATTCAACTTTTTTGTATTCGTTCGAGGCCATGTAAGTCTGGGCCAAGTTCAAGGCGAAATCAACTGAATCTGGCTTTTTCTGGAACGCTTTCTCCAGATAAACTCGAGCTTCGGCTATTTTGCCGCTGTTGAAAAGCTGGGTTCCGATCAAATAAAAATGGAGAGGATCTTGGGTATCAGGCGAGATTTTAGAATAAACCCAGGGACGCGCTATGGCTTCAAGATGAGTTATATCAAACTCTTCCCTGTCAAAAAGGACCTCCTGCCCATCAACAAAAAGAGAAACTTGAACCCTGTAGTGAGCTGGGGGGAATTGGCTAAGATCAAACTGCTCCAGAATATTTGGCAAATCTTGGTATTCTGCGACTTTTCTAATTTTAGAGAGAAACTCTTCTCCACCTTTAAGGAAGGTAAATTTGACCTCTGCTTTCTCTCTCAATTCCCCGCTCAGGCCATGAATCTGGAAGACTATGATCAAATTGTCATCCTTGAGAAAGACTCTATTCGCCTGGAAGTAAACCTGGTATTCTCCTGCTTGAAACGGCCGCAGCCTATTTTGCTGCGGTGTGCTCTTTTTCATCCTGTAACCTAAAATGAGCGAAGTCATCTGGAGAGCTTCCTCATCCTGCGGAATGACGAGGTTTCGCTCCAGTGAAGTAAATTCTTTGGATGTTTCATTTTTAACCAGGATGGAAAGCTTATAATTCCCGGGGATAAGAGGAAACATGTCCTGAATAAGCAGCGGCTGGCGCCGTATGCTCTTCATTTGTTCTTCATCAAAATCAAGAGAAATGTTTTTTTCAAATTGGTAAATGTTTTTCCCTTCCAGGTTAGAGACAGTGCCGTTAAGTTTCAAGTTGGCATAATATTTATTCTCGTATTGGCCCACAGAAAGCTTTGCAGGTTCAACTGCATAGTGAACAAAGTAAAATCCTGAGCGGTCTTTAATCACTTTGACCAGAGAATCACTATCTATATAATTGGCCGTATACTCGACTTCCACAATATCTTTGTATTCGAGAAATTTTTTGGCATATTTCTCCTCTATCTGTCTAATGGCAGCTGTCTCAACTCTCTGCAGTAATAAATCTGAAGACAGAGAGGGTCGCCCTAAAATAGCAGCGCCACCTTCTCCAGGGATAAGAGACAAAGAAACCTGGGCAATCTCTGGCTCTAACTCTCTCAGCTCGTTATAGGCCGTTAAATAATCTGTAGGGTCTCCCCAATAAGATGTCATCAATGCCTGGGGGCCATCCTTGAGGGGACTGTAAAGTTTGAACTCTCCAAAGCCTCCTTCCTGGAAAAAAACAACGTGAAAGCCCGGAGGAAGACCGAACTTTGCAAGGCCTTGATAGAACCATATTTCAGTGGGATAAACCGTAGTCTTTCCCTCAAACCTTTGTATATCATTGGGCTCGCCCAGAATGATGTATATCCTCCCCCTGTCAGTTCTCCAGCCTGGCTTAGGTATCCCCCTGCCAAAAAAATGGTTGGCATAATTTATGCGCCGATAGTGTTCCTCTCTAAATTCATTTGCCGGTGTGCCTGGAGTAGGATCTCTGTGCTTCCAGAAAGCTTCTTGGAAAAGGTTTCTTTCTCGATCTGTCTCAAGCTTGAGAAAAACGTCCCTCTCAATCGGAGCCATGATATAAACGACTTCCTCTTCCAGCCACTTTTTGTAACCGGGGGGAACCTTGCTGGTTTCTTTCTTTTTACCCCCAATAAGGAAGAAAACAGTTATTATTATAAGGAGAGAAATAGATAATTTCTTTTTCACTAAGCACTCCTTTATTATCTTAATATACTTATGATCTCTATCTAATAAGTTAAAGCGTACGGCAAATAAATTCAAGACGTAATAATAGAATTCGTATAAATATCTTTACGCAATTTTTATGCCAAAAAATTTTCAATCGAGACAAGTATTTCTTTTTCCGTGATAGAAGGTAAAATCCGCTCAACAACAATCTGTTTTTGATAAATCTAACACCTACACCAGATAAATCAAGCCGCTGACTACAAGCGATAGATCAGACATAATAAGCCAGATATAATCGGTGTTGCACATTATTAACCTTCATTTCTGGCTCTTTTCCAGTTCGAGATATCTTGACTCTTACTCTATAGTTTACTATTTTAAAGAATCAATAAAAAGAAAAAAAAGATATTACATGTCAAAGATTGAAGAAAAATCCCGTTTAATAGGATGGGTAAAAAAAGGAGATACAAAGTGGGAAAGAAAATATTCATATTTCTATTGATTCTATCTATCTCGACAGGAATAACCTCCAGAGCTTTTGCTCAAGGACAAACAGGCTCAATCAAAGGAAAGATAATTGACAAAGAAGGAAATCCTGTGCCGGACGCCTTTATCTATGTTTCTTCACCAGCCATGTTAGGCATTCGGACTTATCTCTCCTCAAAAACAGGTGCCATCAGATTCCCTGGTCTTCCTCCGGGTATCTACAAAATCATGGCAGAAAAGCCCGAATTTAAAACAGTAATCATAGAAGATATCATCGTCAGGGTTGGGAAGACAATAAACCTCGATCTAAGCATGGAGGCGACTCCGATCGAAGAAGAAATCAGAAGCATTATTCCTACGCCAGCATTAGATGAAGAATCGACAAAAACTTCTATAAACATAGACAGAGACCTCCTGAATAATATCCCTTTCGCTAGAAACCTCCATGAGATTATCAACTCTGCGGCTGGTGTAACTCAATATAGCGTTCCCAATCAAAAAGCGCCCAGTGTTCACGGCTCCACGGTCCGGGCCAACATCTATACCCTTGATGGCATGATCATGAACGATCCTTCTGGAATGCATCTCCTCACCAATATAAGTTTTGATATTATTGATGAAGTGGAATTAGAAACCGCTGCCCATCCTGCCCAAGTTAGATTCACTGAGGGGGGATACATCAATGTTGTTACCAAATCAGGTGGAAATGGATTCAGAGGAGATATCAATCTATATTATACAGATGAAAAATTTGCAAGCACCTTGAGGTCTGAAGAAGAAATAAGCGAGACAGGAGCTTCTCCCCCACCCCTGGATAGATATTTGGCGGATTTCTCTTTCTCTTTAGGAGGTTCGCTGCTGGAAGATAGACTATGGTTTTTCGCGAATGCAAGCTCTATCTCTCTATCTCAAACCACCGCTTTCATTCCCTGGACTGATCCTCAGGGCAACAGCCACAATAGATTCAGCTGGCATAGTAACGAAAAAATGGGATTTTTCAAGCTGACCAGCCAGTTGATTCCCGAGCTTAAAGTAACAGGAATGATTAGCTATTTTGATCGCAACCGATCAGTGTTTGAATCTCCTGTAAGCTGGAATTTGCCAGCAGAAGCCACGCGAATCCTGGACCTTGAAAAAAACTTCACTGCCTCAGGAACGCTAAACTACATCTTTGATCAAAATACCTTTGGAGACGTAAAAGCAGGCTATATTCATCACAGTCTTCCTCTGAGGCTAGACGAAAAATGGAGAGATAACCCTCAATATTTCAACGAGGGAACGGGACATTTCTGGGGAAGTGCTGGATTTAACGAATCCCAAATGAAAGAAAGATTTCAGATAGGAGGATACCTAACCCGGCTTCAAGATAGCTTTTTGGGAGATCACGAGTTCAAGGCAGGAGCAGAGTACGAATATACTTCCGGAAAATGGACTACATGGAAAACAGATAACTTGATGCAACA
>CAYUXD010000106.1:0-7764 GCA_964448655.1 uncultured Eubacteriales bacterium | reverse complement strand
AAAGCGTAATCTTCAAATCGGCTATTCCCGTCAACTTTTCTTCTATCTTGGTCATTTTATAATTGATAAGAGAGAATTTTATAGTTTTCTTACCGGCCTTGAAATCGGTTATGGAAAGGGGGGGGACTCCTATTTCAGGAACTTTTTTCATGCAAAAAATATTGACCCCGCTTTTTTTTACTTTAACATCAATCTCTCTCTTCTTTTCTGACTGATTTTCATCGGGTGAATAAACCAAAAGATAATAATAGTCTTCTGTCTCAGTAGCTTCTTTCAAAGCTTCGGAAACTTTATTTGAAAAAACCGAAGAACCTCCAGTCGAAAAGCTTATCTTTTTAAAACAATCTTCATAATCTTGAGCGACCTCCTTCAAATCAAAATCCTGAAAAAAAACAACCCGGAGGGATTTCAAGGTAATTAAGTGAAAAGTGATGTTCGCCTCCATGAAGAGATCTCTTAAGCCATCAGCTGGAAAGTTCTCAGAAACATCAAAGGTTCTTTGAAGCTCTTGCTGCCTAACCTGGACGAGGCGCGCTTTGACCTGCTCCTGTGGATCAAGTTGAGAATCAACCCAATCCCTAATTTCATTATCAAGGCGTCCTGCCTTCTTTAACCTGGGAAACATTTCCCTCTGTAAAAAACAGATAGCCCATTTTTCCCCCTCCATTTGTTTAATTCTTTTAATGATACTTCGGTAGAGTTCAAGATCAGGAATGAGATATTGCTTTCTGTAATCAGACCAGATTCTTTTATAATTATCGAAAAATCTAATCATTGCCTGGTCCACAGGAGTGTATGCACTTCTTTCAAGACCTTGAAGCATACCAAGAAGTTTATCGGCTTCGCGAGTTATGTCCCTAAATGCTTTGAGAGTGTTTTGGTTGGAGATGAGTTTGTATTTTTTCAACGTTTCTTTAAGACTGAGAATAACTTCAGATAATTTTTTCCCTCTTTGGATGTCGAGCATCCTGCCTTCAGTCAGGATGAGAAACTGGTCTCCCTCCTGAAAGACATCCTGGAAAAAGTAATCTATTCCTTTTCCCACAGCTTCATTGTAATCAAAGATATTAAAAATAAGGATGAAGAGCCTCTTCTTTTGATGTATTTTTCTTTCTTCTTGAGGAATGGATATTTTTCTGGAAATGACCTCAAAGGCTGTGATTTCCTGCTTAACTCCGTTTTCATAGACTTCAAAGTCTTCCTTTTTTAAATCTCTAACTACCTGACCTTTATGAACAACCCTGACCGGAACTTCTACTGCGGTGACCGTTACTTCTTCCTGGGGCTTTTCCTGTCCCGGAACCGAATTAAGGTTTAAATTCAGAAAGAAAAACAAGAGGGCTATAAATAAAAATGGATAGGAATTTCTTTTTTTTCTAATTTGCATTTTTCCCTCCTTATCTATCATTCCTGCCTTTGTGCGGCATGCAGATGGGCCAGTCGTTGTATTACACTGTGCTTAGTTTCTTCAATTCTCCGAAATAAATTTATATCAAAGTAAAAATTTGATGTCAAAGATGAAAAAACAATGGTAAGCACCTCCATTTCCGTGATAACTGGTTGCTTGTTCAGGACAAAGGTTTTGGGAAATAGCCGCAGCGACCATTGAAGATTTAGCCTTCGGAATTCGCTCTTCGAGGGAACCCGACGGAGTCGGGCGGCGAGTATGTCTGAGCGGAGCGAGTTACGCAGCCGCCGAGAAGAGCGAATGGAGAATGGCGTTAAAAATCTGAAGGGAGCTAGGCTATTTCCCAAAACCTTCTCCAATCACGGATTTAGAGATGCTTCCAAAACAATGTAAGCATCTCATTTTCCATGATAAAAGACAATAATATTGAATGCTGGTATAAAAAAAGGATAGACCTGTAGAAAAAAAATTATCGTTCTGTTATATTAATCGTTTCTCACGGAGGAGAAAATATTTCTTTAAAGAAAAATTGAAGAAACGCTAATACTTAAACAGGGATAAATAAATTAAACCTTTAGGTTGAAACTCAGGAGGAAAAATGAAAATCAGAAATCTCATGACTCTGGTGTTTTTATTAGGATTTATGTTGAGTCTACTCTCGCTACCATGTCTCTCCGCTCAGGAAGAGAAACAAGAAGAAAAAGCCCAGGAGTCGAAGCCTGTCTTTATCCCCCAAGAAGTTAAATCTGTTTTTGAAGAGGGAATTAAAACCCGGCAACCACGTCTGGACATTCCTTTCACTATAGTCAAACATCTCTTTCTCCCTGCTCAAGCAAATATGCACAGCATCTTTCTTTTTAAAGTAAAAAACGTAGACCTTGGCTTTTATCCTATCACTCCAGCTCCAGAAAGCCCGGAAATGAAAGAGCAGAAAGAGGAAGAGAAGGAAGCCCCTCCTGAATCCGAAATTATCCCTGCCAAGCTTCAGTCCAATTCCCGCATCTTCCTTCAGTTCAACAAGCTGGAAGGAAACATACCTGGAGAGTTAGTCAAAGAAATCTATATCCCGGTTAATTTCCAGGTAGAAAGCAGCTCTTATAATCCTGATAAAGAAGAGCTTTACTCAACAGCCTATCCTTTTCCTCCAGGGAATTATATTATGTCTGCGGCCATAACGTCCTTAAATTATGAAAAAATTGGCACCCAGTATTTTGAATTCTCTCTTCCCAATCCCTCCTCTTTCACTGATAGCCTCGATACTACACCTCTCTTCTTTGTCCAGAATGTGAGACGAATGGACTCTCCTGAGCTTCAGCCTGAAATTCATAAGAATTTCTTCACCTGGTCTATTCTCCAGATCGAGCCTAACCTTGAGAGGATCTTATCTTCTGGGAAAATTTTTGAACTTTTCTTTTATATTTTTGGCGTTCAGGCCTCTGAGGACGGAAAATATAATATCGAAGTGGACTATGAAGTCTTAAAAGGTGAAGAGAAAGCAATCCGTTTTGCACCCGGAATTTACGACTTACCCCTTGTCAGCCAGCCCCTTAACTTGAAACAAACCCTGATAATAAAATCCGAAGAAGGGGAACGGAAGGAGACCCAAGATCTGGAGCCCGGGAAGTACACCCTTTCCCTAAAAATCACGGATAAAGTTTCAGGAAAAACTGTGACAAAAACTATGGATTTTGAGGCAAAATAACGGTCCTTTATCGCCCGTTTCCTAACTGCAGAGCGTGCTCTAACCTTTTTTAGGCTGACTCTATGTTCCTACCAAAATTTACTTATAACTCAGTCGATGCTTTTTTCGATTTCCCCGATCAGCTTCTTTATCTCCTCCTGCTCTGGATTCAACCGCAGAGAAGCTTTCAGTACTTCCAAGGATTTAGCCTTTTGGCGAGTTTTGTAATAACAGAGGCCAAGGGAGTTTAAAAGCCTTGTATCACTGTTGTATATTTTATTACCTTCCAACAAACTGTCTATGGCTTCTGAGTATTTCCCCAAACCAGCGCAGGCTCTTCCCTTTATCAAATAATAATCAAATTTCAGGCTTTCCTCGTCCTTAACACCCTCGATTAGCTCTAAACTCTCGGCAAACTTTTTCACCTTTAACAAAAAACTGGCATATTCAATCAATCCATTTCTGTAATCAGGTTTTAGACCAAAAGCCTTTTTGTAACTCGCTTCAGCTTTCTCATATTCCTCTTCCTTATCATACTGATAAGCAAGGGAGTAAAAATACAAAAAGCTATTGGAAAGGGGGAAACCTTTGGCTAATATAACAGGGTGTGGGATCATTTCCACAGGCGAAACAGTGAAATTCGCACTTTTTTCATCTAATATCTCTCCCTTATCATTTATCAAGGTCAACTTCATTTTATAGTAATCTGGAGACAATTCATTTGCTGAAAAAGAGTGAGTCACGTTCAGAATTCTGTAATATGGATAACTTTTTAACTCAAGGGAAAAAGACATTTGTTGAGGATTTTGTTTTCTGAGACCTTCTATTAAAACTTTTACCTTCCCCTCATTCCACAGATTCTCTGTAATGTTGGTGAGATTAATAAAGAAGGCAACATCATCTGTAGAGGAAAAAGTATTTTTAGGATCAACAAGCAATTTATTCTCAGCAGCCTTAAAAGGAACATGAAAAGGTGTACTATAATTCTGGAATTTGTATCCCAGGACAGGGCCAATAATTTTTGGCGCCTTTGATTCTTCTGAAATTAAAATGTCCTTTTCAAAAACACTGAACTCTTTACCCACGGAATTTTGAAGAAGAATGTTTAATTTGTGTTTTCCTTCAATTATCGGAAAAGAATCCTGGATAGAAATGCCGTTTCCTCTAATATTATCAACATTGTCTGGTGAAAAATAAAAAGGGAAATTCTTGGAATACTGAAAGATGATACTTTCCTCTTTTCTTATACTCACGCTTAATTTAAAATTGCAGTAATACTGATCTTTGGGCTCAAAGTAATCAACAGAAACACTTATGGGAACAATTGAAAAATGCAAAAAATTTATACCAAGAATTGGATCTTGAGTCCAAGCGATCTGAGCCTCACTTTCCACATAATTCGTCAAATACTCTGTGCTCACAACTCCTTTATAGTCCAGAAAATGAGTGGCGTAAGAAGGACTTATATCTTTTTTTGGAGATTCAATAATACCGGCTAAAATAATGCTGTTCTGGGGAGAAGGTCGATAATTATAAGGATACTGACCGGGAATCATGGATATGGAAACATTAGCCAAAGTTGGAGCAAGTTTTTTTATTTTCTCATATTGCTTTTCATAGTCTGAATAATCCATCCCCGCTTTATCGATGATTAGACTGAGAGGGCCGTCACTAGTCTGACTGTATAACTTAAACTCTCCAGCTCCTTCTCTTTGAAAAAAAACAAGAGCAAAATAGGTGGGAAGGCCTTTTGTCTTATCCCCATAATAGTACCAGACCTGGCAGGGATAGATACCCTGCATCCCTTCAAATCTCTCGATGCTGTCTGGCTGACCGAGAATGATATACATCCTTCCCATATCAGTCATCCATCCCTCTCTTGGAGTACTCCGTCCTAAATATTTATTTGCATACAAAAACCGCTTGAGGTGTTCATCTTTGTATTCGTTCTGGGGAGTGCCGGGAGTCGGGTCTCTTTGTTTCCAGAATGTCTCTATAAAAATATCTCTGTCCCTATCAGTGCTGAGCTGCATAAAGACGTCTTTTTCTTGAGGGAGAATGATATAGCGAGTCAGCTTCAGCCATTCTCTGTATTTCTCAGAAAGATCCTTCTCTTTTATCTTTTGAGCCGAAAATAACAGCGAAGCCAGCAAGAGGAAAATTATAGCGGTAACAGCTCTTTTTACTTTCATAATTTTATTTTAAAAATTTTCCTTGCCTTGCCTATACCCTCTCTGCCAATAACAAGCACATCGAAATAATATTTTCCGGGTTTCAAATCATAGGGAAAATTAAAGATTAGCTCCTCTAACTGAAGGACTTCATCTTCTGGCTTGGCAAAGGACCTTATTGGCGTTAATATATCTTTCTTTAAGCCTTTTCTTTCGTAGATGAAGATCTTAAACTCAAATTCAGCTTTAAGTATTCCATCTTCCTCTTTAAATGACAAGGAAGAAACAGGAATTGAGATTTCAATCTCTTTTTTTTCTCTGTCGAATCTTGCATCAAAATCTAAAAATTTTGCTCCTTCCGGAATAAAAGTCTGACCAAATTTTGCCTTATCAATCGCCCAAAGCAAGTTTGCTAAAGATCCCATCTGTCTATTAATAACATAGCAGCCATCCCCTTTTGTATCCACAAACTCAATGCCGATTTGATAGCGGTAATAACCCCACCAAATTAATCCTTTGATAGAAGGATCGTTGATAAAAGGTCTCTGCTCGATTTTATCTGGAGGGCCAAGATAAATGAATATTCTTCCCCTGTCAGTCTTCCATCCTGGTATACCCTCTCTAAAATGAAGATTAGCGTACTCTATTCTGCTAAAAAATTCTTGTTTGAATTCATTCTCTTCTGTGTTAGGATCAGGATCCCTCTTTGCCCAGAAGTCTCTTATAAATTCCTGTCTTGATGCTCGGTCTGGAAGATGGTTGAAAATGTCCTTTTCCTCTTTGGTTATTATAAGACGGGCCGTGTTATAAAATTCATGGCTTTCAGGATCAAGGGAAACTTTCCCTGAAATACCACAGCTCATCGAGGTCAAAACAGCCAGAATAACCACAAATAGGATTTGATATTTCATGTTTTCTCCCTGCATTTTTGAATCAAGGAATCGAGCTTATCTTTTTCTTTAGGCGGGAGAGAACTATAATACTTTTTCTTGTATTTAACCAAATAAGATAATGCCTTAGTTCTATCTCCTTTGGCTAAATAGGTTAAGCCTAAATTATAAAGCGGAAAGGAAAAATCGGGCTCAAGTTCCACAGCTTTTTCCCAGCAATAAATCGCCCCGTCTATATTTCCAGCACTTCTGTAGGCCCCGCCCAAGCCATTATAGGGAGAGGGATAATTAGGATCCAGTTCGATAGCTTTTTTAAAGTTTCGGATAGCCTTTTGGCGAGCTGCGAGATCTCCTGTTGTCATAAACACGGAAAGATAAAGAGAGCCAAGATTATTAAAGGCTATAGCATAATTATGATCCAGGGAAAGTGCTTTCTCGTAGGCTTCCTGAGCTTTTTCGAAATCTCCTTTTTTCCAGTAAGCTACACCCAAATAATTCCAAAGCTCGGGATCATAATCCATTATAGCCAACCCCTTTTCAAGGATCTCGACAGCAGCATCATACTGGCCTACCTCTGTAAGAAATAGACCTAAAGAGCTGATGATTTGATAACTTGAAGGGTTATTCTCAACTCCTTTTCTCAGGATTTCGACAGCTGCCCTCAATTTATTCTGCTCCTTGTATAAAGTGGCAAGATAAGTATAAGCCAGGTTAAAGTCTTCTCTCTCGGCAACAATGTCTTTTAGAAGCCTTATCGCCTCATCAACTTTTCCGTTGTGATAAGAACCCATGGCTTCCATCAATTTTTCTTGATAGGGAAGAAGAGCTTTTAAATCATCTTTAGCAGTGAAAGTTTTTTTTCTGGGGATAGAAGGGGAGGAGACATAACCCAGGCTTCGAAGCTTTTCTCTGGCTTCCCTATCAATTTTTTGTCTTGAATCTACCTCTCCTTCATTCGTCTCCTCTTTTATTAATTCGGCGAGTCTTTCTCTGTATTTGTCCAATTTTTTTGTTTCAGCCAGATTTTTTGTTTCATCAAAATCCTTTTCTAAATCATAGAATTCAGGAATAGGTGAGTCTATAAACTTTTCATTCCCTTGGATGAAGCCCCTTAAAGGAGCCCACCCTCGGCTGTAGTAGGGATAAAGAGATTCAAAATAAATGGCTCGATTGGCCAGCTTCTTTCCATTAATGGCAGGCAGGAGGGAAACTCCCTGGAGATGAGAAGGCTTTTCCAGGCCCAGTATATCGCAGACTGTGGGGAAGATGTCGATATGACAAACATTTTGATCGACTTTACCTCGCTTTATCCCGGGAAAGGAAATGATCAAAGGCACCCAGATAGTGCTATTGTAGCTAAAATAGCCATGAGTTGATTCTTCGTGCTGACCCAGAGACTCGCCATGATCTCCTGTAATAACGATCAGAGTATTATCGTTCAAATCGTTTTCCTTTAAGTAAGCAAACAACTTCCCCAGCGTAAAATCAACATAAGCAACCTCTCCGTTATAAGGATGGTCCTTGTACTGGGTTTTGAACGGCTCTGGAGGGTTATAGCGCTGATGAGGGTCAAAGCAATGAATCCAGAGAAACCAGGGCGAATTTTGCTTATCA
>CAYUXD010000105.1:0-7830 GCA_964448655.1 uncultured Eubacteriales bacterium | reverse complement strand
CAGCTTTATGAGTCCCTTTTCGTCGAATTCTTTATTATCATTGCTCCGACTTTCAGTGATTCCATCTGTATAAAGAACAGCCATTTCTCCATCGCCTATTGTGACTTTTTTTACTTCATAAGTACTGGAAGGAAACATTCCCAAGCACAAGCCGCAGCTCCCCAAACGGGTGATCTTGCCTTTTTTATCGATGATAAGGGGAGGATTATGGCCGGCATTGATATATTTTAGCTCGCCACTTTCTTTGTTTAGCTCGCAAAAGAAAAAAGTTATAAAACTGTTTGGGGCAGAACTGCGGTGGACAAAATTATTCAGTTTAACAGCCATTTCCTCTATTTTGTATCCAGAGTAAACCTCTGATTGAAGAGCCGCCCTTAATGAAGCCATTAAGAGGGAAGCACCAACCCCTTTCCCGGAAACATCAGCAACAACAATACCCAAGCGAGAAGGGTCGATGTCGATAAAATCATAATAATCCCCGCCAACTTGATAACAGGGGGTATTATAGCCAACGATTTCAAATTTTTTGCATGGAGGATTTTCTTTGGGGAGAAAGTCTTCCTGAATCTTGGCAGCTAAGGCGAGCTCTTTTTCCATCTTCTCTTTCTCGATGGATTGATCTATGAGCTTAGCATTTTCGATCTTGACTGCCGCCAAATTAGATAGAAGGGTTAAAAGCCTGAGATCCTCATCCGTGAACTGCTCAAGGTTTGATATCCGGTCTGAATAGATAATTCCTATGATTTCCCTGTTATTCCACAAAGGAACACTCATTGCCGAATGAATATTGAATTTAATAATGCTTTCCATGGCTTTGAAACGAGTGTCGGCCATGGCATCAGAAGTTAGGATTGAGGAATTCTTATCTACTGCCATATTTATAATGCTCTGGCTTACCTGAATCTTTTGACCCTTAAGGTTCTT
The DNA here is from genome assembly GCA_964448655.1 of uncultured Eubacteriales bacterium. Taxonomy (GTDB): domain Bacteria; phylum Acidobacteriota; class Aminicenantia; order Aminicenantales; family Aminicenantaceae; genus SOIV01. Next base: position 6,906 of record CAYUXD010000105.1, on the reverse strand, counting down.
GTCGTTGATACGAATCACTTTGGGAATGAATTGAGCAGGATTGCCTTCTTTTAGCATCAAAATCCCTCTGTCCATAGGGAGATTCTCACAGATCAGATCCATGATGTTATCCAGGAGTTCGCCTATAGGGTGATGAAGAAGAAGGGCTTTGCTAACCTCACTCATTATGGAGAAAGCTCTATGTTCTGTTCTGACCTTTTCCAAATCAACAGGTGCGAGACTGGCCTTTAGAGTTGTATCAATTTCGGTCTTGGTTAAAAGCTCTTCTACTTGCATTATGGTATTTACGTTTGCCGAGGATGTAGGCGAGTCCGTTACTTCCACCTGCGTTGGAATTTCTTTATCGAAGACAATCCTCGTTGATCCAACAAGGACTTCATCTCCTTTTTTAAGTTCGACCTCTGCTTTAATTTTTTTGCCGTTCAGGAAGGTTCCGTTCTTGCTGGCATTATCCCGAACTGCCCAACCTTCATCCGTAGGATAAATGTAAGCATGATGCCCTGAACAGAATGGGTCAAGAATATTAATTTCATTATCAGCAGAGCGGCCAATAGATATTCTATTTTTTTTAAGAGGAATAGTATAATCCTCTCCCTTTTTTTGATAAACAAATAGTTTGGGCATTTTAATCTGTGCTGTTAATTATAAAACTAATAAGGGAAAAATTTCAAGAAAATTCAATTTTCTCCAAAATCTTAAGCATTTTTCTGCTTTTCTTAACTTTATCTTCAAACGGAATATCCTCGATCAAAGGCAGGAAAACTTCCATTATTTCTTTCTTTACAATGTTGTCGAGAAGTTCGATAGAATAGTCTATTGCTTTTTTTGTTCCAGTAGTAATATTTTGATAAGCTTTGATGATATCTTCCCGGGAATAGATGAGACTCAGCAATTCAAAAATATACTTGAGAGACCGAGCTAAATTATTCTCTAAATTTTTAGCCAAGAACTTTTTTTGTTTATCGGCTTTTAAGTCATGAATTTCTTGCAAAATCAGGTAGGATTCTCTTATTTCCCGTATTATTTGAGGCATTACAATCTTTTCTCGGAAATGAATTTGAGGTTTTTCTGACCTCATCTTATACATAGCACTGACGATTTCAGATTCCACATCCCTGCTTTCTTTTCTCAATTCCAGGGCTAATACATCTGCTGCTCTTTGAGCGCCCGTTTGAGCCAAGATGTCAGGTATGGCCTTTCTCAAGCTCAAATCTTCACTCGGATCTCCCAAATAATCTTTTAACGTGCCTATAATCTTAACTCCATATTCTGCTAAAGCTTTATTTGCAGTGCTCTGTGTGGAGGGATTTTTTAAATTTTGAATTATATAAGGCACAAACTCCCGCTTTCTCAGCTTTCCAGCACTCTCAAGAGCATAACTGACTACTTCTGATGATTTATCCCTGAGCAGTTTACTTAGATTATGGACGACGGAGGGAGTTGGCTCCATCATTCCCATTACCTTGGCTGCCTCCATCCGAGAAACTTCTTCCCCTTTACTTTCCTCACCTACAATTTTATCGAGATGCTCTTTCATCAATTCTTGATAAACATTCAGGGACATGATTTCCTTTACCTGGGCATCAAGACTTTCCTCATCGAGAGAATCTTCGGTCTCCGGGATTAACACCTCCCCGTCTACTTCAAAAAGGGAATCCATGGAACTCGCTCTTACTTCATCAGATTTATATGAAATTATTTTTTTCAGTTTAGAACTCAACTTTTCTTTTTTGACAAGGTCAAAAAGATTCATCGCATACAGAACCGAACTCCTTTTTTTGCTCTCAAGGGTGTCGAAAACCAACTTTGTCATATCAATATCAATCTTTTCAGCAACAAATTTGTCAGCATCATGCCATTTTATCTCGAGGTTTCTTTTTACAATATTCACGTATTCCTTGGTAATCAATAGATTGAGAATGATCCAGATAAGGATAAATGCGATGGCGATAATGCTTATATATTTGATCTCAAAGCTCAAGACGGAAAAAAACAAGAGAATCAGAAGAGCTCCTATGCCTTTTGCAAACTTATTGACGAACATGTCGATGAATACTTTTGCTTTGTACTTGATCTCGGGGGGGATCGGAATGTAGAGCAGTTCCCTGACAGATTGGTTGAGTGAATGAGCAAGACTTTTATCTGTTCCCTTGATAATGAGAGCCCAGTAAATCAGGGCAAAAGGGAAAATGAAAATTGCACAAGAGAAGACCAGTAAAAAAAATGGAGCAACCAAAAGAGCAATCTGGATTCCAAAATTTTTCAAGATACGGTTGGTTGAGAAAACATGAAGCAAATAAGAAAAAAGAAGCAACACAGTGAAAAATATTCCAAGAAAAGCAGTCCTCGCATCCTTGTCTGGTTTGGCAATTTCAACGAAATAATTGAACTGAAAATCGATCAAAGTTGTAACGATAATGGCCACAGCCATAATCCCGGTCAAAAGCAACAAATGTCGATTTTTTCTCAACAAGCTAAAGCTCTTACCATATCCAATTTTTGGCTTTGGCCGTTCTTCCGATGGCTCAACCTCTTCTTTTTTTTCTTTTTGAATAATTCTGTGGACACGATTAACTATCACGAGACAAATTCCGAGCAGAAAAGGGCAAATTAAGAGAAGATTTTCAGTTCCAAATATTTTAGACAGAGAAGCAAAGAGAGCTCCTGTGACTCCACCCAAAAGCCCTCCGCTCACTAAAAAGCCAACCAGCCTTTTTGCTTGACGAGGATTATAAATATCATTGATTAATATCCAGAATTGAGTGACTGAGGTTACCAGGAATATATCTGCCCAAAACCAGAATACCATAGAGATCCAATTCCAGTAGGCGAGAGGCAACCAATTCCTTCCTTGAGTAAAAAACAACCAGAAAATTAAAAGACTCGTTATGAAAAAAGCCAGGCTGAGAGATATGTACACATGTCTTTTCATAACCCGCAGCAACCTGGAGTTTAAAGTGACAAAAAATCCTATCAGGATGGCTGTCAAAAGATAAGCATAAGGGAGTCTCCTGGATGAAAGCTTCTCCAGGAAATCGGAAATCTTGACCAGTTTGATGATGTAGGCAGAAGAGGTGATCAGGAAAAAATGAAAAAACATAAGCACAGCGGTAGAGATCTCCTCAGGCCTGACATCAACAAAGCGCGGTAAAATTTTATGAAGTGAGTTCTTAGCCATGAAATTTTTTACATCTTAGGAAAAGCCTTCAGAAGGGTCCGGCATCTTTTCACCCTTTCCTCGAGGGGAAGATCTTCAATGAGGGGAAAGACTACATCTCTGATATCTTTAGGCAGTATGTTATCAAGAAGTTCAACAGCATAATCTATAGAATCCTTTGCTGCGGTTCTTATATTCTGGTAGGCTCTAAAAATATCTTCATGGGAATAAATGAGCCCCAATAATTTAAAAATATTCATCATGGAAGCGGCCAGATTCTCTGATAATTTTTCGCTCATCTTTGGCTTCTTTACTTTAGATTCTGCATCGTAAAATTTAATGAGAATCTGGTAGTATCTCTTTATTTCTTTAAATATTTTAGTCTTTATAATCTCTTTCTGAACCTGAATATCAGGTTTTCCAGAACGAATTCTATCCAGGGCATCGATGAGCTCGGCATACATATCTTCATCATCTTCTGCCAATTCCCAGGCCAAAAATTCCGCAGAATCTTGAGTAGGAATGCGAGCTAAAACTGAAGCCACCTCTTGGCGCAGCCCAACTTCCTCTTCAGAATCTCCTAAGTAATCTGCCAGAGTACCAACAATTCTCTCGCCATATTTTTCAAGGGCGGCACAGGCATCTTCCCTGGTTAAAGGGCTGTGCAACTTATAGATTAAGGCGGGAACATACTCTCTTCTCTTCAGCCTTGCCGCACTCTCCATAGCGTATTTGCTTACTTCCAGCGATTCATCTTCAAGGAGTTCCTCAAGTTTCTGAGCAAGAGGAGAATGAGATTCCATCAATCCTATGGCCTTGGCCACTTCCATCTTTGATGTCTCATTATCCTCAGTCTTATCAACCAGGACTTTATCAATGTATCCCTTCATCACTTCCTTATAAACATCCAGGGACATTATCTCCTTGATATCTTTTTCCAAGACTTCTTCGCCTAACATATCATCCGTTTCAGGAACTAAACTTGTTTCCCCTGATTCAAAAAGACCCCCTAATGAAGAAACTCTTATTTCATCTGATTTATAAGAGATTAATTTTCTCACTTCAGGTGTGAGTTTATCCTGCTTAATCAGATCAAAAAGATGCATGGCATACAAGACAGAACTTCGATCTCTGCTTTCCAGGGTATCAAAGACTAATTTTGTATAATCCACATCCATCTTATCAGCCACTATTCTATCCCCCCGATCCCACTTCATCTCCAATTTCTGTTTGACGATATTTGTGTATTCCTTGCTTACTTTCAGATTAGCGAAAACCCACGCTACAATAAAAACAACAGCAATGATGCTCACAATTTTAACTCTGCGTTGCCAAGGATCAGGAGGAAGGAAGATAAAAATCAAAAGTATCAAGGCGCCGATGCCTTTGGCAAACCTATTAAGAAACATATCGATAAATATTTTCGCTTTGTACTTAAGCTCTGGTGAGATAGGAATATAAAGGAGCTCCCTCACATACTGGTTAAGGGAAAAAGAGAGGCTCTTATCGCTGGATTTAATGGCGACAGCAAATCCGATTACGGGCCAAAAAGCAATCCCTCCAAAACAAAGGAATAACATAAAGGGGAAAAGTAGCAGAGTAAGACCAATGCCATAGCGTTTGATGACATTGTTTGTCACAAAAAGTGAAATAAGAAAAGGAAGAACATACAATGCTGCATGAAAATATCCAAAAAACTCAGTATATGCACTTAACCCTAACCTCACCATCTTTATGTCAATTACAGTTTTAGATTGATAATCAATAAACGTTGAAACGATGAAGGTTAAAGTCACGACTGCAGCCAGGAGGGTTAAATAATAATTTTTTCTTACAGTATTGAAGCAGTCTATAAAACCCACTTTAGTTGGCTCTTTCGCTTTTTCTTTATTTAAATAATTCGCCCTATCAGGGATCGGTTTATTTTTTCTCTGCCAAATGAATATATAATTCACGATAAAAATACTGAGGATAAGTATTCCAGAAGCTATAAGAAGAAGATCGTCAGGTCTGCCTCTACCTAAAGAACCTGTCAGCAACCCACCTAAAACACCCCCTAAAAGTCCTCCACTGCCAAAGAAACCTATCAATCTTCTGACTTCTCTCGGATTAAAAACATCATTCACTAAGATCCAGAATTGGGTCCCGAGGACGACAATAAAAATGTTGGCCCATATCCAAAAAACGAGTGGTATCCAGCTTACCCTTTGCACGAAAAACTCTCTTGAAAGGAAACAAGTAACAGTAAAAAAAATGAGGCTTGAAATTATTAAAGCCTGTCTTTTAACTTGAAGCTTTGAATAAAAATGAACAAAAAAACCCATAAAAACGGCTGTTAATAAATAGGCAATTGGAAGCTCTCTGGATCCCACCTCAACTAAATATTGGGCGTCTCTAACAGGTTTAATAATGCCGTAGGGGAACATGATCAGGAAAAAATAAAGAAAGAGAAGGGAAACGATGAGTCCTTCGCCTGGTTTTATCTCTACAATATGCGATAGAATTCTATTAAGGAGGTTTTTTGCCATAAAATGACTCGACTATAAGAGGATTGTGATAGCTACTGATCCTTAATAAAGCTATCCAAGGCTACTTCTTCTTCGTCAAAAATTTCAAGCACTTTAGTAAGCATTGTGACTTGAAAGACAAGGTAAAGTTTCTTTGATATTTTTGCTATCTTAAGCTTCCCCCCTAAATTATGAGTAGAAATATAGCTGGCTAAAATCTCCCCTACCCCGAAGCTGTCTATGAAATCGACATTCTGAAAATTGAGAAGTATATTCCTTTTGCCGGCATCCAATTGATCTTTAACGAGCTGATGAAGAGTGACATCGGTTATATCCGATCTTCTTATTTCCCCCTCGATATCAAAAATAATAACATCGGTTTTTTCTCTTGTATTTATTTCCATTTTTTCTCATCCTCTCTATAGTCTTAACTTTCTCCCATTGACTAATTTCCTGGATTGATCTTGATCATTAATTGTGCACATTCCCCTTAAATCCTTTCTCAATTTTGCAAAATCTTGGGGTTTTCCTTCTCCTTTCCTACTGCAATCAATTCTTTCCGATTACCTCCTTAGCTTTTATCAAAAGAAAAATCTAAAGTCAATCCATTATATATTGTGGAAGGGTTTGATGAATCAAATCCCTACGCTAAAAAGGGGGTTCACTTCTTTTCATTCAGTAAAACTGTGACAAGGATGAATCTATAAAGTTTTGGCTTTTCTCTAAAATCAAGTTCTGTAAACTTTACACCATATAAAAAAACCTCTTCGTCTTCTCTCTCCCAGATAATTTTTCCATATATATTGATTTTAAGGTCCTCGGGTAAATTCAGGCTGAAAATCAAATCCGTGCCTAAAGCAAAACGAATATTAGTTACGACACACATCCCATCCAGACAGATATTCTTAATATATCCTTTTGCCCTTTTTTCAATCTTATAATCTTCCCAGAGCTGGACGTTTACTCTAACCAGAACCCTTGGAGCTTTTCTTCTTTCCGAATCTTTCTCTTTTTGCATCTAAATTTTTCTTCCACCTCAAAATCTAAACGGATAGGAATCTTTTTTTCGCTTGCGATATTCCCCGGTCATCTTCACTCTTAGCCTGAATAAGGCATACAGTCACACTTAACCACCTTCTGCTAAAACTTATAGCACAGGAAAAATCTGATGTCAAAAGCAAAATTCTTACGAAAAGCAAAAATAGCATTGAGAAGGCATGATGATCTTATAATATGCAAATT
>CAYUXD010000104.1:0-7865 GCA_964448655.1 uncultured Eubacteriales bacterium | reverse complement strand
TCAATCTTAATAAGGGGACAAGAATGCCAGAAAAAGAAAAAACCAAAAAGAAACAAGCAAAAAAGAAAAAGCCTGAGGAGAGTCAAGCAATCATTCCTCCCCTCGATTTCAGCTCAATCGTTCTTCCTTTCTACACTCAAGCTGTAATAAAGCTGGGCCTGGCCAAAGATCCCTTAACCAACAAAGAGGAAAAAAACCTGGAATTAGCCAAGAGATTGATTGATCTACTCGGGCTTCTAAAAGAGAAGGCAAAAGGAAATCTCAAGCCTGAAGAGGAAAAATTCTTGGAAGCTTGTCTTCACCAGCTCAGGACGGCCTACCTGGAGAAATTAAATATAATCAACTTATGATCTCATGCAAGTTATAAACGGTTTCGAAAAATTTCCATCCTTTCCCAGCGACTCAATTTTGGCTATAGGAAATTTTGATGGCATTCACCTGGGACATCAAAAAATCCTGCAACTACTTGAAGAAAAAGCCAAAAAGCATGCTCTCCCCTCCCTGGTTCTGACATTTTCTCCTCATCCAGAAAAAATCCTGGCGGAGAAAATAATAAAAATGATTCAAACACCAGATCAGAGAGTGAGAGAGATAGAGAAATTTGGCATCGAGGCTGTATTAGTCGTGCCTTTTGATGAAAAATTTTCAAGCCTTTCTGGTAAGGATTTTATAAAAAAGATTGTAGTAAATACTCTCAAAGCAAAGGAAGTTATTGTCGGAGAAAATTTTCGCTTCGGAAAGAATCGTGAAGGGGATATTTCACTTCTCCGACAATCGGCCTCAAGATTCAACTTTCTGATTTATTCAATCTCTCCAGTGGTCAAGGACGGGATGGTAGTAAGCAGTAGCCTTATCCGAAGCTCTCTCCAGGAGGGAAAGATAGATATTGCCAATGATTTACTGGGAAGACTTTATGAAATAGAGGGCAGCGTGATAAAGGGCAAATCCCGAGGAAAAGCTCTTGGCTTCCCGACTGCCAACATTGAGACAGAAAATGAAATCATCCCTCCTGGTGTTTTTATTACAACTGCCTGGATAGATTCTAAATCATTTCCCTCTTTAACCAACGTAGGAAATCGTCCTACGTTCCACCAAAAAGAAACAATTATCGAATCCTTTATCATAAACTTGAACAAGAATCTTTACGGAGAGAAAATAAGGATCAATTTTATAAAAAAAATAAGGAATGAAATGAAGTTCAAAACTCCAGAGGACCTCTCCGAGCAGATTAAAAAGGATCTGGAAAAAGCGAAAGATTATTTCAGCAAAAGATGGGTTTGATGAATCAAACCCCTACAATAAATCAAGCCCCTACAAGTAATTTAAAGGTCTGACCCCGCATTTCCTTATACAAACAAAAATCCAAATTATACAAGTTATAAAGGTTTGCTCACCCTATTCCCCGCATATTTCCTTGACTTTTTCCCTAATATATTGCATTTTCTTAGGGAAAGAATGAATTTTTTCTCAATAAACGAACAAAACCTTCCCCTTAAATCAGGAGTCACTTTATGGTAGAAAAAATTAAAGCCAGGATAATGGATTCCAGCAAGATAAAAAGAGCAATCCAACGAATGACCACTGAAATCATTGAACGCAACCGTAACATGAAAAATTTGGTCATCGTCGGGATAAGGACAAGAGGGATCTATCTGGGAAAGAGAATATCGAAATTGATTAAGGAACTAGAAAAGAGAGATATTCCCGTAGGGGTTTTGGACATAACTCTCTATCGAGATGATTTCTCAGAATCGGAAGCTCAGCATATGGTCAAAAAGACAGAAATAAATTTTTCTGTAGCTAAAAAAGATGTGCTTCTTGTGGATGATGTTCTGTTTACCGGAAGAACGATACGAGCAGCCATGGACAGCTTGATCGACCTGGGGCGGCCCAAGACAATTCAGCTTCTTGTCCTCATCGACCGCGGTCATCGTGAGCTGCCTATCAGAGCTGATTACGTGGGAAAATTTCTTCCAACTTCAAAGCGAGAGGTTGTCCAAGTCCAGCTCAAAGAAATCGACAAAATCGATGAAGTCCTTATCACAGAGCCGCCTGGAATGAAATAGGAAAAGGTAATTGGCCTTCAAACATAAACATCTTCTTGGCATCCAAACCTTAACTCCTTCGGAGATAATGACGGTGCTGGATACAGCAGAATCCTTTTATGAAATTTCTACCAGGGAGGTAAAGAAAGTCCCGACTTTAAGAGGAAAAACTATAATCAACCTCTTCTTTGAACCCAGCACCCGGACTCGGAGTTCTTTCGAGCTGGCAGCAAAAAGATTGAGCGCAGATATTGTTAATTTTAGTCAGCAGGCAAGCAGCACAGTTAAAGGAGAAAGCCTGAAGGACACAATTTTAAACCTCGAAGCCATGAATCCCGATGCCATAATAATAAGACACTCTTGCTCAGGAGTTCCCCACTTCACCACTACCTTCTGTAAGTCCCACATCATAAACGCGGGTGATGGATCTCACGAGCATCCTACTCAGGCACTTCTTGATGCCTTCACGATAAGACAGGAAAAAAAGAATTTTAAAGACCTGAAAGTCACAATTGTTGGAGATATCCTTCACAGTCGAGTCGCACGATCCAACATCTTTCTCCTCCGAAAACTCGGAGCAAGAGTCGTTCTTGTTGGCCCTCCTCCGCTGCTTCCCTTAGAATTCAAGAATTTTGGAGTTGACATAGACTTCAACATCGATAGAGCACTGGAAGGAGCGGATGTGGTCATGATGCTCAGAATCCAGCTGGAAAGACAGCAAAAAAACTACTTCCCGTCTATTCGAGAATACAGAAATCTTTACAGTCTGACTGAAAAAAGGTTCCAACGCGCGAAAAAGAACGCCATTATTATGCATCCCGGTCCCATAAACAGGGGTGTCGAAATCTCAAAAGATATGGCTGATTCGGCGAAATCCGTCATACTCAAGCAGGTTGAAAACGGGATTGCAGTCAGGATGGCGGTTCTCTACCTTTTGCTGGGAGGAAAAGAACGTGAAGCTTTTGATTAAGAACGGAAGAGTCATTGATCCCTCCTCGGGAAAAGACGCCAAGTTAGACCTTTTAATAGAAAGGGGGAAAATAGTTGATATAAAAGAAAGGATTGCAACCAAGGGAGCAAAAGTCATCGATGCCTCAAGGTTAGTAATCGCTCCAGGCTTTATCGACATGCATGCCCATCTTCGAGAGCCAGGCCAGGAGGATAAAGAAACCATTGAGACCGGGGCTCTTGCCGCAGCCAAAGGAGGTTTCACTTCCGTCGCCTGCATGCCCAACACTGAGCCTGTTAATGATAATCGTGGGTTGACCGAGTATATTTTCTCTGAGGCAAAGAAAAGAGCCGTGGTCAATATCTTTCCCGTAGCCTCCATAACCAAAGGACAAAGAGGCGAAGAGCTAACAGATATGGCTGACTTGGTGGATGCAGGAGCTGTTGCCTTTTCTGACGACGGTCAGTCTGTAGAAAACAGCCAGCTCATGCGTCGTGCTCTGGAATATTCAAAACCTCTAAACACTCTTATCATTGAGCACTGCGAGGATAAAAACCTAAGCGGTGAAGGTGTAATGCACGAGGGATATTATTCTTATCTCTTTGGTCTAGCAGGCATCCCTGCTTCTTCAGAGGAGATAATAGTTGCTCGGGACACAATTCTTGCCCAAGAGGCTGAGGCAAATATTCATATTGCACATTTGAGTACTAAAGGAGCTGTAGACATTGTCAGAAATGCAAAGAAAAAAAAGATAAAAGTCACTGCAGAAGTGACTCCCCATCATCTTATTTTGACCGATTCTTATCTTGAAGGTTATGACACAAGCCTGAAAGTGAATCCTCCCCTTAGAAGCAAAGAAGATGTCCAAGCTTTAATTCAAGCAGTGAAGGAAGGAATTGTGGATGTCTTTGCTACTGACCATGCTCCTCATACGCCGGATGAAAAGGACGTTGAATTTGATAAAGCCCCCTGCGGCATAAACGGTATAGAAACTGCAGTTTCTCTCCTTCTGGATAGGCTTGTGAGCAAAAATATCATTTCACTCAAAAGATTCATTAAGATGATATCCACCACTCCCTCCCTTATTCTTGGACTCGAAAACAAGGGGAAAATATGTGTGGGAGCTGACGCTGATCTGACCATCTTGGATCTCCACAAAGAAATTATTGTTGACGTCAACACCTTTAAATCAAAAAGCAGAAATAATCCTTTTCAAGGCTGGAAATTGAAAGGAACTCCAGCGATGACTATCGTAGGAGGAAAAATCGTCTATCCTTTCTCTTCTTCGAAAAGCTTATAAAAGACAGGAGTCGAACCAGGAGGAAAAATAAGTTACTTCATGAAAATAAATATCCGCCTCTTTGAAAAAAAGTTAGGCTATCGTTTCAAAGACAAATCTCTGCTGATCCAGGCCTTGACCCACAGCTCTTACGCTTATGAAAACCCACAAAATGTGAAATCGGACAATGAAACTTTAGAATTCTTAGGAGATTCTATTCTTGGCCTCGTCATCGCTGACTACCTCTATACTACCTATCCTCATACATCCGAGGGTGAGCTCTCCAAGCTCAAATCCTCTGCAGCAAAAACATCTTCGCTTTCTTCCTTCAGCAAGAAAATAAAACTTAATAAAAATATACTCCTGGGTAAGGGGGAGGAAAAAAGTGGAGGGAGGAAGAAAAAGACTATCTTAGCCGGAGCCTTCGAAGCAGTGGTAGCAGCTATATATATAGACGGTGGGCTTGATGCGGCCAGAAATTTTCTGCACACTCTCCTTGATTCTCTTTTCAAAAAAATAAAGGCCGATAGTCACTTAATCAACAACTATAAATCGGCTCTGCAAGAATATCTCCAGAAGGAAAACCTCCCTGCTCCTGTTTATAAAACCATCACAACAATAGGACCTGACCATAAAAAAAACTTTGTGGTTGAAGTTTTCTTCGATAAGGAATCTCTGGCAAATGCAAAAGGCAATTCCAAAAAGCAGGCTGAACAAAAAGCCGCTCAAAAAGCCCTTAAGAATTTTCTGGGGAAAAAAATTAAGGCATTCACATCTGATACATTCATCATGAAGAAAAGAGGATGATTGAATCTTACACTTTTGGACGCATGGATGTGGGTGGTCACACATATACCTCTGACCTTATCATCTTTCCTGACAGAGTAAATGACTCCTGGTGGCGAAAATCTGGTCATAACCTTTGCCTCGCAGATATAGAAGATGTCCTCAAGGAGAAGCCTGAAGTCCTCGTAGTCGGCACCGGTTTCTACGGTATAGTGAGCGTGGAAGAAGAAGTGAAATGCCAAGCTCAATCTCAGGGGATAGAGCTTATCATCGCCAAGACAAAAAAGGCTGTTCAAAGTTTCAACGAATTCGCTTCCAAAAAAAAGACGATCGGTGCCTTCCACCTGACCTGTTAAATATCTGATTTTTTCTTTATAATTTTAAAAGCGCACTCTTTAACCTATCTCAAATGGCTAAATGCTCTAAATGTAAAAAAAGAAAGGGGAAAAGGTATTGTGTTGCTTTAGGAGATTATCTGTGCAGTCTTTGCTGCGGTCTCCTCAGGGAAAAAGAAATACACTGCCCTCAAAGCTGTACTTTTCTCGAAAAACACAGGCCCTACCAGGAGCAGCGAATTATAGAAAAAAAACAGGTGTCCTCGCCAAGAGCTCTATCCCCAGAAGAAGACATTTTGAATGACGAGAGGATGGCCTGGCTTGCTGTTCATATAGAAGCGCCTTTGAAAGCATACTCAGAAAAAAAAGAATCTTTTACTGACAAAGAAGCCCTTTTGTCTCTGGAGTATGCCAGAGAGAAAATTGAAAAAGACAAAGGACTTCTCATCACTCTGGAAGAAAAGAGTAAGCCAAAAAATGAAATCGGAGAAGCCATCTTTCAGAATATAGAAAGATGCCGGTATGAGCGAAAGATCATACTCCCGGGAGAACTGGCGACTTATAAGAAAGAAGAAAAAATCCAGTGCCTGGAGAGGATTATGCTTGGAGTTAAATTCTGGGCAAAGGGAAACTTCGAAGGCAGAAATTATATCGAGCAGGTTATAAAGCGCTTCGCCAGAATAAAAGATCTATCCCGACAGAAAAAAATCATCACCACCTAATTTTAGGGTGGATAATGATGGAGAAGATAAAAAGAAAACCAATAGTGGCCGCGATTTTATCTTCGCTGGCCCCTGGCCTGGGTCAGTTCTATAACGGTCAAATTATAAAAGGAATTATCTTCCTTTTATCTCTAATTTTGCTACCAATTATAATGTTCAGAATAGGGCTCCATTATAGCTTTTACGGATTGGCTATCATTCTCCTAATTTTTATGTGTTTCCTGTTATTTATTATCGGCGAAGCATTCTTTACGGCCATCAAGAAAAAAGAGTTCATCCTCAAGCCATACAATAAGTGGTATATCTATCTGCTCATTATTCTCCTGATCAACAGCATTGTCCTGATCCCTACAAATTTTTTGACGAATAAAGTTTTAGGATTCAGTGCATACAAAATGCCCACAGGAAGCATGGAGCCAACTCTGCGTGTAGGTGATCACTTAATCGCGAATCTTAAATATTTCAAGAAAAACGAACTGCAAAGGGGGGACTTAGTAATATTCAAGTATCCCGAAGACCCTGCTAAAGATTTGATGAAAAGGGTTATCGCCCTTGAGGGGGAAAAAATCGAGATCAAAAATAAACAGGTTTACGTAAACGATGTCCCTCTCCCGGAAGGCTATAAAGTTCATCTTGATAATAAGGTTTACCCAGGAAGAGATAACTATGGCCCTGTTGTGGTGCCTTCTGATCACTGTTTTGTTCTAGGGGATAACCGTGATAACAGTATGGACAGCCGACACTGGAATTCTTTACCCCTCAGGAATATAAAAGGAAAACCTCTCTATATTTATTGGGCCAGGGATATAACCCGAATAGGCATGAAGATAAAATAGGAATAAGGAGATAAAATTTCTATCCCTTGCTCATAAGCTCCCCGACAAAACTAAGCGGAGGGATGTTGTCGCAGACGATTTTTATAGTTGCAGCTGTAGGAACAGCTAGAATCATACCCGCAATTCCCCACATCCAACCCCAGAAAAAAAGGAAAAAAAGAACAACAAGAGTACTCAACCCCAATCCTTTTCCCATCACCCTGGGCTCAATAAAGTTTCCTATAGTCATCTGGATCGAACCCAGAATGATCAAAATCCAAAAAGCTGGCCAGGGAGTTCCGAATTGAAAAACTGCGACGGTTAAAGGCAGAGCAGTGGCTATTATGGATCCGATATTAGGAATATAATTCAGGATAAATGTGAAAAAGCCGAAAACTATGGCAAAATCGACACCAAAAATCATCAGGACAACTGTCGCCAGAACACCCGTGACAAAGCTGACTATTGTTTTTATAGCCAAGTACTTCTGGATTTGATTATCGATCTTCTGGATAATATCGATAATCTGCGAGGATCTCTCTTTACTAAAAGATTTTTCAATTTTTATTTTTATGTTTCCCCTGCCTGCTAAAATAAAAATAAGAAAAACGAAAATTAGAAAAAGATTGGCAATAAAAGAGAAAAAGGGACCGAGAGAAGAAAGAAGAAAACCTCCTATTTTGTTTATATCAAGTTGTCCGACCCAATCCGCAGTTTCCAATTTAGGGAAGGTGAGTTTTAGTTGCTCTTGAATCGAAGCTAGAATCGAACTTATTTTCTGACCGTATTTTGGAAACTCAGAGGCAAAAGTTTTACCGCTCGAATAAAAAAGAAGCCCCAAAAGGTAGATAATAAAAAAACTGATTAATATAATAAATAGAATAGAAACAGCTCGAGGAATTTTCTTGCGAGTCAAGAAATCCAGGATTGGAGA
>CAYUXD010000103.1:0-7891 GCA_964448655.1 uncultured Eubacteriales bacterium | reverse complement strand
TTACGGCGACGGAAACCAGACCAGAGACTTTACTTATATCGATGATGTTATTGATGCCAATTTTGCATCTCTTAAAAAAGGGAAAGTAGGAGAAATATACAATATCGGAGGCGGGACTCGGAAAAAATTAAAGGACATTTTTCCCCTTTTAGAAAATATTTGTCAACAAAAAGTGAGAATGGTGCGAAAAGAAAGTCAAAAAGGAGATATGCGACATACGTTTGCCAATATTGAAAAGGCCCGAAAAGACCTTGATTACTCGCCCCGAATCAAGCTCCGGGATGGACTCAAAGAAGAATGGCTATGGACAAAAAAACTCTATTCTTCCTGAAGGAGAAACAGAATAATACAATGAAAAAACTCAGCCTGGCTCTTACCATTTCTCTCCTCTGTCTTATAATCAGTTTTGGCTGTGGGAAAAAGACAACAGAAATTTCACCAGAGGTTGCTTCCTCAGATGAAGCCCTGTTTAAGCTTGGAGAGAAATTTATTAAGAAAGATCCCGAAAAAGCTCGTCTATATTTAAGGCAAGTCATTGATTCCTTTCCTAAGAGCTTTTATGCTCAGCAGGCCAAATTGGCTATTGCTGATTCATATTATCGAAAGAGAGACGAAGGAAGTATGATATTAGCTGCATCTGAATACAGGGAGTTTATATCCGTCTTTCCTTACAGTCCTTCTGCACCCTTTGCTCAACATCAAATTGGCATGACTTTCTACAGAAAAGTCCTGAAGCCTGGGAGGGATCAGACAAAAACAAAACAGGCCCTGGCAGAATTTAAAAAAGTGGTTACTAATTATCCATTGAGTGAAGAAGCAAAATCTGCCCAGGAAAAAATATTAGACTGCGAAGATAGACTGGCAGAACACACTCTCCAAATAGGAGTCCATTATTACAGAGTAAAAGCGTATAACGCAGCCACAGGCAGACTAACAGAGATCCTGACCAACTTCCCTAATTTTTCAAAGATGGATAGAGTTTATTACTATTTAGGTGATTCATATTATAAAGCGACATTGGTCGAGCAGAGTATCCCCTATTTCACCAAACTGATAACTGATTTTCCTCAAAGCAAATTAGCAAAAAAAGCTAAAGCCAGACTCGAGGAAACAGAAAATAAAAAAAAGTAGTTGGAATAAAGGCTTGTTTATTATAAAGACAGAGGAGCCCTAAATGAAAAAAATTTATCTTATCTTTTTAGCTGTTTTATTGAGTTTGATTTCCAGCCGCTTCTCCTCAGCTCAGGACCAGGAAGAAGGGATGTTTCGGGCAGTATCTATAACACCTGGGATTGGTTTTGAATTTTTTTCACGAACAATAACCTGGGATGATGACCAGTACACGTCAAAGCTCAAATCTTCTTTTTTCACATTCAACACAGAATTCGAATTCGGGAAAGGATTCTTCTTTAATGCCATTTTAGGGTATGCAATTCCTGGCTCCAGCTATAAGGACCTGACATTCAGAGAACTCCCTATTTCTGTTGAATTGGATGTCGGAACTATTAAAGGGTATCTCGTTGGAGCAGAGATCAAAAAAAGCCTTATTTATGCAAAAGACCTTCGGATAGATCTTCTTGGTCAATTCTTTTATTATATGGGATCAAAAAAAGAATGGGAGATTCCAGATTTAGCTGTTGAAGGAACAGTGGAAGGGGATCCCTCATGGATGAGAGCTTCAATCGGGCCTGTTTTCACTTACAGAGGCTTTGACGCTTTTTATCCTTATTTCTATTTAAATTTCAACAAACTCTGGGGGAAATTCAAGATGGTGCAAACTATTCAAGATTTAACAGGAAGCGAGGATAATAAAATATCCGGAGCGAGTTCGTTCGGTGCTTCTCTGGGATCAATTTTTAAACTCACCGAGGCCTTCAGTATTAAAACAGAAGCAAGCTTTATACCGCACGGAGATACAGTCGATTTTGGTTTCACAGTGAGGGCCTTGTATTCTTTTTGATTTTTTTGGGAGGAAATCATGAAAAGAGAGAAAATAATCTTTGCCTTTTTTGTCATACCTATCTTTCTCTTTTCGGCGAGCCTTAGGAATTGGAAGCTTGATAGAGGAGAAAACAAAAACTCTCTACTTTCTCCGCAACAAATAATATCTTTAAAAAAAGTACAATCCCTTCAATCCAAAGGAAGCAACAGCGGACTGGATCAAGTCTCACCTAAAATCAAACATGATTTTCCAGAACAAACGAAAGAAGCCGCAGGTGAAGCTTACCGGTCCAGAAAAGCAGAGAGTATCAAGCCTGGAGGGAATAGAGATCTCAGCTCTGAAAGAGCCAAAAAACCAGATCGTCCCGTTATTCGTCATCAAATCAAACATCTAAACCAAGGCCTGCCTTATCGCTACGAGGGACCACCTTATAGACCGGATGAGGTTCTGGTCAAATTCAAACCTACTCTTTCAGAGCAAACGATAAAAGCCACTATTGCAGCTTATCAGTGCAAAAGAATCAAAAGAATCCCGAGAATAAACGTTTATAAGATTCAAATCCAGAATAACCTCTCAGTCGAGGAGACGCTTTATGCCTTGAGGAGAAATCCTGACGTGGAATATGCGGAACCAAACTATATCGCTTATGCTGCGGTGGCTCCCGATGATCCGCTTTTTGATCTTCAATATGCTCTTTACAATCCAGGCTCTGCGCCTCCAGGAAGCCCCCAGGAAGACACAGCTGACATCAAAGCCACCAGTGCCTGGGTAGAGACAAAAGGAGATGAAAATATTGTAATTGCCATACTTGATACAGGTGTGGACCTAGACCATCCGGATATAGATGAAAAGATTTACTCGAGTGGTTATGACTTTATCAATGTTGACTCTGATCCCACTGATGACCATGGTCACGGAACTCACGTGGCTGGGATTGCAGCAGCAGAGACAAACAACGACGAAGGCATTGCTGGAGTGGCCTGGAACTGCAAAATCTTGCCAGTAAAAGTATTGGATGATTTAGGGGAAGGCGGCTATTCTGAAATGATCGATGGCATAATCTGGGCAGCAGATAATGGGGCGGATGTGATAAATCTCAGCTTAGGTGGCAGCTTTCCGTCAACAAGTTTAGAAAATGCTTTGAAGTATGCCTATGATATGGATATAGTGATCGTCGCTGCCGCTGGAAATGACGGAGAGGCTGTCCTTTATCCCGCAGCCTATGATGATTACTGTCTGGCTGTGGCCGCAACAAATGAAAATGATGAAAGAGTTACTTTCGAAAATTCATCAGATGACCCGCTGTATAAATGGGAATCAAACTTTGGTCCTGAAATTGATGTAGCCGCACCCGGTGAAGAAATAGTTAGTACTGTTCCGACCTGGTTCCCAGCATCACAGGGATGGTCTTCCCTTCTTCCTTATGGCATTTCCAGTGGGACATCAATGGCCGTTCCTCACGTCGCCGGATTAGCTGCTCTGATAAAAAGCATAAAACCCAATCTCTCAGCCGACCAAATCATGAACGTAATCCGCTATTCAGCAGATGATGTGAACTTTGTCAATAATCTTGGAAAAGATAACTATATAGGATACGGCCGTATAAACATGGATAAGGCGCTTGTGCCAATAAAAATTAAATCTTCAAGATAATACGTCACGAAAGATTAACTTAAATGATCAAATCTCTTCGCATCAGAAACCTGGCCACTATTGAAGATATAGAACTCATCCTGAAAGAAGGATTTTCCATACTCACCGGAGAAACAGGTGCAGGGAAATCCATCATCATTGATGGAATAAGACTTGTTACGGGAGAAAAAGGATCTGCGGATATGATCCGGACAGGCAAAAAAGAAACTTCAGTGGAGGTTATTTTGCCTTTTCATCAAAAGATGGCCAATCTGAAAAATTTCTTCCCCGAATCTGAAAATGAATTGTTCGTCCAAAGAAAGATTTCTGAGCAAAGAGCAGGAAAAGGATACATAAACGGAATCCTTGTCCCCATCAAAAAGCTCAAAGAAATAGGCGAAGATCTCGTTGATATCTATGGTCAGAACGATCATGTTTTTCTCCTCAACCTGGATTATCAATTGAACTATCTTGATGATTACGCGAATGCTTCTCCCCTTAAAAAAGATGTTTCTAGCCTGGCTCAAGAACTCAAAAAACTCTTAAGAGAAAAAAAGGAACTTGAGACAAAGGAAAGAGAAAGAGAGCAGCGACTCGATTTTCTCAACTTCCAGATAAAAGAAATCGAAAAGGCAAAGCTCCAGCAGGGAGAAGAGGAAGAGCTTCGCCAGAGCAGGAATATCCTCAAAAATGCTGAAAAAATAGGTTCTCTCGTAGAACAAGCGTTAGAAATCTCTTACACTCAAGAAAATTCAATCTCTTCACTTTTAGCTCAACTCCAAAACGTTGTGAGCGGCCTTGAAGACTTTGATAAAACATTTAAGGAGGCTGATGAGGCCATCAGCCAATTTTCCATAACCATCGGAGAATTATCGGATTTTTTAATCAAATTTAAAGAGAAACAAACCACAGCTCCCGAAAAATTAGAGGAGCTTGAGGAGCGTTTGAGCCAGATAGAAAAATTAAAAAGAAAGTATGGAACGAGCATCAACGATATCCTCTCTTACCTAAAACGAGCCAAAGAGGAATATGAAGAGCTTGGTACGAGTCAAGAAAAATTGGCTGCCTTAGAACCCGAAATCGAAAAAAAATTCAACAAATACAAGGCAAATGCAGAAAAACTTTCTTCTTTAAGGAAAAAGAGTGCCCGTGAACTTGAAAAAGAGGTTGAAAAGGAGATAAGCCTTCTCGGAATGAAGAAAGCACGGTTCAAAATAAAAATCGAAACCTTTCTCCTCAGCCAGGATACCATGGAGAAAGTGAAAGAGAGCGGCACTGAAGAAGTGGAATTCCTAATTAGCCCCAATCCGGGAGAGGAGTTGAGGCCTTTGAGGAAAATTGCTTCAGGAGGTGAACTCTCCAGAGTTATGCTTGCCCTGAAAACCATCGGCAAAGAGACAGAAAGGCTAAAGACCCTGATTTTTGACGAGATTGATTCAGGTATAGGGGGAAAAACTGCAGAATTTATCGCTCAAAAACTCAAAAAACTATCAAATCAGCATCAGATAATTTGCATAACGCATCTTCCCCAGATCGCTTCCTTTGCTACTCACCACTACAGGATTGATAAAAAAATCACCAAGGAGCGAACCTTTACTACGGTAAAAAAGCTATCTTTTGAGGAAAGAGTGACAGAAATCGCGCGGCTTCTAGCCGGAACCCACATTACAGAAACAACTCTTAGAAACGCAAGAGAAATGCTGAATCACAACCTTGGCCTGATGAGTAATAAGGTATGAAAGGAGAACAATAAGGGACAAAGCTGACCGTGCCGTTTCCAGCTTAAAAGAAGGATTCAATCGTTCTCAATCAGTTCTTTCAACCTATTCGACATTGACCTAAGAGCTTAGATTAGGGTCAAAATGGAAAAAGGTGCTCGAAATTTGAAAAACTTGAAATTCTATGTTCATACTTTCGGCTGCCAGATGAACGAGAATGATTCAGAACGAATAGCAGGGGTTCTGTCCGCTGCCGGTGGAAAGAAATCAAACTCTCCGGAAGAGAGTGACATTATCATAGTGAACACCTGCGCTGTTAGAGAAAAATCTGAAGAAAAGCTTTACTCCTATTTGGGCCGGTTAGCAGCATTTAAAAAGAAAAAAAAGACAACTATTGGCGTTGTCGGGTGCGTAGCTCAACTCTACGGGTCAGAGCTTTTGGAGAAAAAACCTTTTATCGATTTTGTCCTGGGCCCTGATAATTACAACCTGATTTCCGAGATAACACAGAGCAATCATGAAGAGAAATTCACCTCCACAAGCTGGAGTCGAGATTACAACGAAATTCCCCATGAGAAGACTTTCCGAGAATCCAACATCAGTGCCTATGTAACCATAATGGAAGGGTGCAACAATTTTTGTTCATACTGTATCGTCCCATTTACGCGAGGAAGAGAAAAATGCAGGCCTCTGCAAAAAATTATCCAGGAAATACAAAGCTTAGCAAATAAGGGATTCAAAGAAATCCAGCTTTTAGGCCAAAATGTAAATTCTTATAAAGATCCTGAAACAGAAAAAGATTTTTCGATCCTGTTAAAAGAAGCCAATCGGACCGAAGGAATTGAATGGATTCGGTTTATAGCGTCTCATCCGAAAAACTTCACCAAAAATATAGCAGCGACCATGAAAGAAGCGGAAAAAGTCTGCCATCAACTCCACCTGCCTGTTCAGTCTGGATCCTCTTCAGTACTTAAAAGGATGAATAGAGGGTACACCAGAGAGGAATACCTCGAAAAAATAACCTTTCTCCGAAATCTAATGCCGGACATCAGCTTCAGTACAGATATAATCGCTGGTTTTCCTGGAGAAACAGAAGAAGAGTTCCAAGAAACCCTGACCATATTGGAAGAGGCCCGCTTCAACAATATTTTTTCCTTCCGCTACTCTCCCCGGCCGTTAACTGTTGCTTGCCAGGAAAAAAATACTGTCTCTTTCGAGGAGAAAAAAAGGAGACTCATAGAAGTCCAAGATCTTCAAAAAAAAATACAATCGGAGCTTAATAAATCACTTATTGGACGGGTCCAGAAAGTCCTCTGCTCGGGCAAAAGCAAAAAAGCTCCTCACGTCTACTCTGGCAGGAATGAAGGCCACCAGGTTGTAAACTTCAAATCAAAAAATGATGTCATCGGATGCTTTGTTGATGTCCGCATCACTTCCTGTGGACCTTACAGCCTTCACGGAGAGGCTATCAAACAATAAAAGAATGGGGACAGGCTACTTTTTCTGGATTAAAGAATAATAGACAGAAAATTAGAAAAAGAGGTCTGTCCTCTTTTTATGAAAAGTTAAAACAGAAAAAGTAGCCTGTCCCCTTTTTTTTACATAATTTATTTTACTTATGCATTGACACCCAAGCATCTGGATTCTATACTATCATAAATCAAAGCGGAGTTTTCGCTACTTTAAGAATGTTAAAAAAGTGACAACATCGGAAAAATCAAAATTCGATAGACGACGCTTTCCTCGGGTAAAAGCGCCAGTCTACTACCGTCCTACCAGCGTCTTCGGGACGAGTAGCCAAGCGGCCAATATCAGCCTCGCAGGCGTACGTATTTACAGCAACAAACCCTTCAAGAAGGGGCAAGCACTGGAAATCGAACTCCTTCTACCAAGCGGAAACTCATTGAAAGCTATAGTAAGGATTGTCTGGATCAGTGCGTTGCCTCCAGGCTCAGAGGCTCTTTACGACGTTGGTCTTGAGTTCCTCAATATAGCCGATGATGTTATTTCCAAACTACAATTCGTGCTGGAGGATAGTTCCTCTATAGAATAGCCTCATCAACATTATTACGGGAAGGATTATTACCCTAAGTGGCTAACCATGCCCAAATAATCAGATAAAATACCTGTGCCCCCCAGGGCACTACGCAGTTGCAGATATATTAAAACGCTTCACTTACGGCAATATAAACACCAAAAGATTCCTTACAAAAACCAAAGTCAAATCTCACATTGATTTTTTCTTCGCGGCTAAGTAAATAACGAAATCCAAATCCTGCGGAATACTTAAAATCTTTCAGGACGAAATTAGCTACCTTATCTGCTACATCACCAAATCCTACGAAGCCTACTATTCCGAATTTCCACAACAACGGCATACGGTATTCCATTTGTAAAACAATCATATTCTTATCTCTGAATCGGCCCCGGTAATAACCCCGCATCCAATTTTGGCCACCCATCAAGGATAACATCTGGAATGGAGGATCTCCTGTGATGAGACTAAAATAACTTTGCCAAGCCAGCACATGAGAAGAAAAAAGTGGAAAATATTTTCGGAGATCAAGCCTGTATCTGGTGAAATCATAACTGCTTCCTA
>CAYUXD010000102.1:0-7893 GCA_964448655.1 uncultured Eubacteriales bacterium | reverse complement strand
CCTTTATTAGATAATACATAAGGGGCAAGTCCACCATCGAAAATTCATCGATGATTAGAGCATCTCCAATGAGCGGAGATTTTTCCCCGCGCCGGAAAGTGCCGAGCTTGGGATTATATTCTAATGTTCGATGAATTGTCTTCGCCTCCTTCCGGGCTGCTTCAGACAACCTCTTGGCCGCCCTCCCTGTAGGGGCTGCCAGGAGAACTTCTCTTTCCCACTTATGAAAGATATCAACAACAGCTTTAATGATGGTCGTTTTGCCTGTTCCCGGACCTCCAGTTATAACCAGAATTTTTTTATCGAAACACTCTTTTATAGCGCGCTTTTGCATCGAGGAAAATTCAAGCGATAATTCTTTCTCCACATCAGAGATGGCACTGTCTATGTCAAAATCGGGAGTGAGACATGGAAGAGAAGACAACCTATGAATAGAGCGGACAACCTCCTCCTCGGCTTTATAGAAGAAAGGAAGGTATATGTTCGTCTCCGAATCAACCTCTTCAGCCATGACTGACTTCTGTTTTTTTAGCTCCTGGATAGCTTCTTTTATCTTCTCTTCTTCGACTTCAAGTTCCTCCCTGCAGCTTTTTTCTAAATCCTTCTGGAAAGAAAAAACATGTCCTTGCTCATTATCTTTTTCTAAAAGATAACGAATATAGGCTTTTATCCTTTCTGCCGAAGAAGGACTCATTCCGAGCTTCAAAGCCATCTGGTCTGCAGTCTTAAAGCCAACCCCCCAAATGTCAAGGCAGACTTGATAAGGATTAGTCTTCAAAACACTGAAAGATTTATCTCCGTATTGGCGATAGATCTTTGTAGCCAAATTAGTGGAAACATTATGCCCCTGAAGGAATATGATAAGCTCTCTTATATGCTGGTGCTCAACCCAGGATTTCTTTACCTCTTTCAATTTGACTCGACCCACTCCTTCGACTTGCTGCAGCTTGTCAGGATTCTTGGAAAGTATATCTATAGTTTTATCTCCAAATTTTTTAATAATTCTTCGAGCCAGTACAGGCCCTATGCCTTTGATTAAGCCTGAGGAGAGAAATTTCTCGATGCCCTTGATTGAGGCGGGCAGGACAGGAAGATAATTTTCCACCTTAAATTGCTGTCCGAACCTTGGATTTATTACCCATTTCCCTTTTATCTTCAGCACCTCGCCAGGAGATAAAGGTGGGAACGAACCGATAACCGTCATTAACTCACCGTTTTCAGGAACAAATTTGAAAACCGTGTATCCTGTATCAGGGCTGTAGTATATTATTTGTTCGATAGTGCCTTCAAAATAATCCATGGCTAATTTCTACCTCGCCTGTGACGTTTTTTTCGACTTACTACAAGCTCCTTATGATTATCTTTGTTTTATCCTCGTTTTTTATTTTTAATTTCTGAGCGGCAGAGCTCTCCTTGGCAGCAATCTCAATAAGTCCTACGCTGCCGACAAGAAAAAGAAGCTCTCCTTTCTTCACAGAAGAGTAGCTTTGCTCGAAGGAAGTAATCTCTCTATCTTCGATGGAGAGGCTAAGTGTCTTCTTGCCCGTTTTTTTCTGGAGAAGCTTTAACATTCCCTCGGGAATATTAGTTATTAGGTTGCCAAATTTATCTATGTACAGTATATGGCCAATTATCTCATCTCTTTCTATCTGCGGCTTCTCCGCATTATACTTTTCGTATGAAGTCGCCTCAGGCCCAAATTCCTCACAAGATATACCTCTTGAAAGCCAGGCTGCAGCAGGGGCCATCTTGTCTCGTCCTTCAAAAGTCCTGCTTAGCTCTGGAAGAAAATAGTTTTGATTTGTGACTTCTCTTAATTGCCTGATACCCTCCTCCTCTAATACCAAACTTAACACCCCGTTATCCGGAGCAATAAAAAAATGATTATCTGTTTCAGCCAAAAGAATCTTCCGAGAGGTGCCAACTCCAGGATCGACAACAACTAAAAAAACCGTTCTGGCGGGAAAATATTTATAGGAAGAAAATAGAATAAAGCTCCCCGCCTTGATATCAAATGATGGAAGGCGATGCGTGATGTCTATTATCCGAGCTGAGGGATTGATTTTAGCAATAATTCCTTTTAGCGAAGCCACAAAAAAGTCATCTTCCCCGAAATCTGTCATCAAGGCTATAAGAGGGTATTTCACTGTTCAATATCTTATTCGAATCCTTGCCAGCGGTCAATATTGATTCCGACATAAAAAGGGGACAGGCTACTTTTTTCCCTTTTACAGCAAAGTGAAGGGCGGTAATAGATCAAAAAAGTCGCCGGGCCCCTTTTCTATCATGATAAATCAAGCCCCTGCAATACGAATAAAAACACACAAGATATGAATAAAAAGTTATGAATAAAAGGTAAGGTTGGCTTTGTTTCTATCTAATTATTTTAAAAAGGCGCTTCCATCTTGCTTTTATGATAAAATTTACAAACTTTTTCAACCTTTCTCTTAAACCTGTCTTTTTATAAGCATCCTTTTCAGCATCATAGGAAAAATAGACGACCCAGGGTTTCCCTTTTATTAAGTTAAGATCTAAAAAACCCCAGGTACGGCTGTCCTGACTGTTATCCCGATTATCTCCCATGACAAAACAGTGACCAGCAGGTACAAACACTGGTCCGAAATTATCCTTTATAGAATTATTATAATAATAATAATCATCCCCGGCGCGAGCCTGGCTATCAATATGAACCTTGTAACTCTCAGATATGGGCACATCGTCCACGAAAACCTGTTTATCCCTAATCTCAACTTTTTCCCTCTCCAGGCCAATAACTCTTTTGACAAAATCCTTCTTTAAATCATCAGGAAACTTGAAGACAACAATGTCATGTCTCTTTATTTCTTTTCGGGGGATTATCAATTTCTCCACCGGTAAAACAGGCTCATAATAGACCATCTTATTAACAAGAAGAAAATCTCCCACGAGCAAGGTAGGTTCCATAGAACCAGTGGGAATCTGAAAGGCTTGGAAAACAAAGGTCATGACAAAAAAAACAAATACAGCTGTTTCTGCCAGAAGCTCAAATAATTCCCGATAAAAGTTTTTTTCTCGCTTTTTCTTTGCTCTTTTTACTCTAAATTCTTTTTTCATATCAAACCACGAATGAGACGCTTAATATAACTAAAAAAATAAAATTCATCAATATTGTATTTTTAACTACCGGTAGAAAAGATGGCCAGTTATCCAGGCTCCTCAGGCCAACTTTGTAAGCCATGAGAGGCAAAGGAAGCGTAACTACTGCCAGCAATGACCAGATCGGCCAACCTCCCCAGACCACCCCGCTCAAAACAAGAATATAGCAGCTTAAAGCCAAAAATAGATAAATCAATAGACTCTTTTTGAATCCAAAAAGTATGACCCAAGTCTTTCTTCCCGTTGATAAATCAGCCTCTTTATCAGCAAACTCATTAATCAACAAAACCAGAGTCGTTAAAATGCCAGAGGGAAAGGCCACAGCGAAAACCCAAAAAGAGGAAAAACTTTCAGCCTGAACATAGTAGGCTCCTAAAACCATTAAAGGCCCCCAGGCTAGGAATATGGCAATTTCTCCCAATCCCTTATTGACCAGGCGTGCCGGAAAACCGTTGTAGCTGAAAACAAAAAATAGAGCAGCCAGTCCGATGAATAAAATTATATTTCCGTTTGATACAGAATTAAGATAAAGACCAATCGCTGAGCCTAAAATAGCGAAAACGAGGGATACGGCCAGAGCCTCGTTAGGTTTGACAAATCCACCTAAGACCATTCGGCTTCCCCCGGAAAAAGGGACTAAGGCATTCTTGTTGGAAGCGTCGTTCCCGCTTTTAAAATCGAAATAGTCATTGGCAACGTTACAGCTAATATGAAGGAAGCAGGCTCCAAAAAAGGTCAAAAGGAATAATACTAAATTGAATTGGCCAGTCTTCCACCAAGCAAAAGCCGTTCCCACAAAGACACCCCCTGCAGTAACGACTAAAAATGGTAGGCGCAGAAGAAGGATAATCGCTTTTGATTTTTTCATCTAATTCCTTCCAAGATTACTATTATATTTCTCTGGCATAAATAATCAAGTGCGGTCATCAAGCCATGGGGTTAGACCTGCAAAGGTTAAAAAGGGGACAGGCTACTTTTTTCTTTTTTACAACGAAGAGAAAAGCCTGAATAGATCAAAAAAAAGTAGCCTGTCCCCTTTTCTATAAGATCATGCTCTTTATACAAATAATACAAGTTTCGCAAGTCTGACCCCGCAATTCGCCTTTACTACCTATTTATATTATACTTATTTATATTATACTTAACCCATGAACATCACTCTTTTTGGCTATCCAAAAACAGGAAAAACCACCTTGTTTAATCTGCTCACCGGCGCGAAAATAGATGTCAAATCTTATGACACAGGGAAAAAAGAGCTCAACAGAAGAACATTCCCTGTTCCCGATTCTCGCTTGGAAAAAATATGGGCTCTTTACCCGGAAAAAAATAAAATCCCGACCACGGTTGATTTCATTGATCTGGCTGGAATCTCTTACGGTGATGTCAAAAGCAGTGCCTACCTGAATTATCTCCGAAAAGCAGACGGCCTCACTCATGTTGTAAGGGGATTTATCGATGCTCAAATTCCCCATCCAAAAGAGAAAATCAGCCCGGAGGATGATATCCCTTCCATGGAGGAGGAACTCATCCTGGCCGATTTAGTCGCGATAGAGACCAGGCTGGAAAAATTGGATAAAGACCTGAAAAAGTCAATAGTCCCTGAAGGAGAAAAGGAGAAAGAACTCCTCGAACGCCTTTATCCCCATCTCGAAGAAGGTAAAGCGATTCGGGAGATAGACCTTTCTCCATCAGAGGAAAAGCTCGGCCGCAGCTTCTCATTTTTAAGCCAGAAGACACTTTTACATATGATTAATGTCGGCGAAAAAGATATTCCCTTAATTGAAAATCCTGAGAAGATTTACTCATCTGAGAAAAAAGGAGTAAAAGTCCTTGCTTTTTGCGGAAATATTGAGGCGGAGATTCTTGAATTGGAAGAAAAGGATAAAGCAGCTTTTCTGGCTGAGTACGGGTTAAGGGAACTGAGTGCTCCTAAATTCTTAAAGGCTTCCTACGATCTTCTTGAAACCATTACTTTCTTCACAATCGGCAAGGATGAAGTCAAAGCCTGGACTATCAAAGAAAACACGACAGCCTTGAAGGCAGCAGGCTCAATTCATTCAGATATAGAAAAAGGCTTTATCCGGGCAGAAGTCATCTCCTGGGAGGAACTCCTCCAGCACGGCTCCTTTCAGACTGCCAAAGAAAAGGCAGCCGTGCGCCTGGAAGGAAAGGACTACCTCGTGCAAAATGGAGATGTCATATATTTCCGCTTCTCGCCGTAAATTATTGCCAGTGGAAATTATTGTTAATAGATAGATAGAAGGTGAGAATTATCTAAAAAATGTGGGTTTGATGAATCAAACCCCTACAATTTATATATATGACCAAATTATTTATGAGATTTAAAAGGTGGGCTTGATAAATCAAGCCCCTACATAAGAAAAACATGAGTTTGATGAATCAAGCCCCTACAATTT
This sequence comes from uncultured Eubacteriales bacterium, assembly GCA_964448655.1. GTDB lineage: Bacteria > Acidobacteriota > Aminicenantia > Aminicenantales > Aminicenantaceae > SOIV01. Next base: position 2,341 of record CAYUXD010000102.1, on the reverse strand, counting down.
ATGAATAAAAAATACAGATTTAATTTATCAAACACCAACACAAAATGATGAAGAAAATATTTGAGATTAAAGCTTCAGATAATGATTCCTCTGCCCGGACCGGAATCATCCATACTGCGCATGGAACTGTTGAAACTCCTGTCTTCGCTCCTGTGGCAAGCCAGGGAACCGTAAAGGGCCTTCCCCACAGCCTGCTTCAAAACCTGGGAGCTCAGCTCATGCTCGTTAATGCATACCATCTGTATCTTAGGCCCGGACTTGAAACAATAAGCAGATTGGGAGGAATTCATTCTTTCATCTCCTGGCAGAAGCCCATTCTCTCTGACAGCGGTGGTTTCCAGATCTACAGCCTCTCCCCTCTTGTCAAAGTGAAAAAAGAAGGAGTTGAATTCACCTCTCATCTCGACGGAGCGAAAATTTTTCTTTCTCCTGAGGATGTCATGGATATCCAGACAACATTATGTTCGGATATTATAATGGCCTTGGATCACTTCCTTCCCTTCCCTTCTTCTGAAGAAAAAATAAAGGAAGCAGTGAAGCTAACCACTCACTGGGCTCAGCGCTCCAAGGCGCACTTCCTCCAGCAGGATTCTTCTCAGCTCCTGTGGGGCATAAGCCAAGGCAGTGTCTACTGGAACCTGAGAAAGCAGAGCATCGAGGATTTACTTAAAATCGATTTTGATGGGTACGCTTTGGGAGGACTCGGTATAGGGGAGCCAAAATCTCAGCTTGCAGAAATCATGGAGAGAGCCGATTCCCTTCTTCCTAAGGAAAAGCCTCGTTATCTGATGGGCATAGGCTACATCAGTGACATCTTGGAGGCGGTGGAAAAAGGGATAGATCTTTTCGACTGTGTTCTACCTACAAGAAACGCCCGAAACGGAACTCTCTTCACAAGCACGGGCAAAATCGTGATTAAAAACGTAAAATACGCTCAAGACCAAAGACCTCTTGATGAAGAATGTTCATGCTATACTTGCCAGAATTTTTCCCGCGCCTACCTCCGTCATCTCTACGAAAGACAGGAAATTAGCTCCGCTATCCTTAATACAATCCATAACCTTCATTTTTATCTTGACATCTTCAGGAAAATTAGGCAATCTATTCAATCAAATATGTATAACCGTTTTAAACGAAGTATAATTAAGCACAGAGAGGAAGAATAAAATGATATTTAGTGGGCTTTTCCTTTCCCTTTCCCAAGCTCAACCCGCTCCTCGCGGCGGAGGAGTCTCCCTCCATTTTTTCATTATGATGGGCCTCGTCTTCCTGGTCTTCTACTTGTTACTTATCAGGCCGCAGCGCACCAGACAGAAAAAGCATCAAGAAATGGTTGAAAACCTCAAGCCAGGAGACAAAGTCATAACGTCAGGTGGTATACACGGAACTGTCATGGGAGTTCAAAAAGACAAACTCGAGTTAAAAATAGCTTCTAATGTCAAGGTTGATATTACCAAAACCTCTATTGCAGTCATCCTAACTCCGCCAAAAAAGGAAAAATAACATATCTTTGATTTCGCTATTTATAGATAAATTTCATTCTTTCCTCTTGCGGCGAAGACAATAAGTTTAAGATGAAAAAAGGCTTACGCTGGAAAATTATTCTAACCGCCTTGGTCGTTGTTTTTGCTTTGATCTTCACCTACTCTCCCAAAGAAAGAAAAATAAATATAGAGCTAGGGCTTGACCTTAAAGGCGGAATGCATCTCGTCCTTCAAGTTGTAACGGATGACGCCATAAATTACGAAACCGATCAGGCGGTCCTGCACCTTGAAGAAGAGCTAAAAAAGAAAAATATTGAATATAAAGCAATCACTAAAAGCACAATAGGCAAATTTTCTCTCCAAGAATTCAACCCCGAACAAGAAGGACAGATTAAAGAAATCCTGGACGACTATTTCAGGGATTGGGATTACTCCGTCATGGGCAGCACCGTATCCCTTTCCTTAAAACCAAATAGAGCCCGATATTTCAGGGACCAGTCAGTCAACCAAGCTCAGGAAACAATCCGAAACCGAGTTGACGAACTCGGGCTTGCTGAACCGACCATACAAAGGCAGGGCCTAACAACAGGAAGCGACATGATTATAGTCGAACTTCCCGGAGTCGAAAACCCGGAAAGAGTGAAAAATATCCTTAAGACCACGGCCCTCTTGGAATGGAAACTTGTTAAAGCAGGACCAGCGCCCGATAGAGAGACTCTGCTTGCGGATTTTGGTGGTAAGGTCCCCGAAGATCAGCAGGTCATAAGGGGAGATCCCAGGAGAACAGAGGGAGGTTACTACCTCGTGACCCAGGTAGCCCCTGTTACCGGAAAGGATCTACGAGATGCCCGCCCTTC
>CAYUXD010000101.1:0-7938 GCA_964448655.1 uncultured Eubacteriales bacterium | reverse complement strand
GTAGATTTTGACTTCCTTTTCTTTCTTATTTCTTGGAATTTATGGGGGTCTAAGGAAAGCTTTTGCTGCTCTGCCCAATCGAGTTTTTTTCGGGCTTCAGATATTTTTAAATCTCTATCCAGAGCGCCTTTGACACCCTTGACGATATCAGCTGCATGGGCAGCAATCTTAGAGGCGACGAGGCCAACCCGTACATCGTCGACTGATGGAAGACCGAGGTGCTCGGAAGGTGTGACATAGCAGAGGAAATCTGCTCCAGCCGCAGCAGCTATAGCTCCCCCTATGGCCGAGACTATATGATCGTAGCCTGGAGCAATATCCGTGACCAGAGGACCTAAAACATAGAATGGCGCTTCGTGGCAGACACGCTTCTGGAGCTTGATGTTCATCTCAACTTGGTCGAGAGGGATATGTCCCGGTCCTTCCACCATGACCTGGACGTTCTGTTCCCATGCTCTCTCAACCAGTTCACCCAGAGTTAAAAGTTCTTCTATCTGAGGCCGATCAGTGGCATCCAGGATGGAACCGGGCCTGAGTCCATCTCCCAGGCTCAGGGTTATGTCGTATCTGTGAGCCATCTCAAGCAGTCGGTCGAAATGGGCATACAGAGGATTTTCCTTCTGATTGTGGAGCATCCAGGCAAGATGAAAGGCTCCTCCTCGAGAGACAATATCGGCTACCCGTCCCTGTTTCTTCAATCTTTCTATGCCTTTTGATGTCAGGCCGGCATGGAGTGTCATGAAATCCACACCATCCTTGGCCTGGGCCTCGATGGCCGAAAACAAGTCGTCTTCGGTCATGTTGACGATAGAACCTCGCTCGCCGATGGCTTCGATGGCTGCTTGGTAGACGGGCACTGTGCCTAATGGAATCCGGGCTTTTTTGAGGATCATCCTGCGGATTTTTGTAATATCACCGCCTGTGCTCAGGTCCATCAGCGTATCAGTGCCATATTTTAAGGAGATTTCAACTTTTTTCAGCTCGTTTTCTTCCTCGGGAAAGTCCAAAGAAGTCCCGATGTTGACGTTGACTTTTGTGCTGAGTTTCTGGCCAATGCCCACAGGATGAATAAGGGAGTGGTTTGGATTGTGAGGGATAACGACCTTCCCCTGCGCAACTAGATTGAGTAGCTCTTCAGGAGCGAATCCTTCCTCAACAGCTACTTTTTTTAGAGATGGTGTGACGTTACCTTTTCTTGCTTGCTCTATCTGGGTCATTGATTACCTGGATAAAATTGAAATGTGGACTTATAATTTGTTCCTTTTTTAACTAATAAGTATAGGATAGCTCTGGTTGCCTGTCAACTGGGTGAGCTCGTTCATATGATTAGTGACGCTTAGGTCTTTGTGATTCCAGGGTGACCCTCAGGCAATGAAAGTATGGGAACAGAAGTTGAAAATTCTAATTATTTGAATAGTTTTGCTGGATTCAATGACAATTTATTGTATGAGATTGCCACGCTCCCTTTGGTCGTTCGCAATCTCATAAGATTGTCATTGCGAGGATCACAGCGACGCGGCAATCTCAACCTTTTGTATGAGATTGCTTCGCCCCTTCGGGGCTCGCAATGATATATAGTCACTTAACTTGGTGACAAAGACTACTAGGGAAGAACAGGTTTATTACAGGTGACAAAGTTTATTCAGGAGACAAAGCTTCTTAGTGAGTAATAAATTTATCATTGGTAAAGAATTTTTGCTCTAGTCTCATTATTTTCTCCAGGACTTCTGGATGATTACACCCCTTTTTCCATTCAAAAGGATCAAATTGAATCCCGATCTGATATTTATAACTCATCGCAGGGTTTAAAGATGTCCATCTTACACGTCCCCTGAGAATTAAAGGAGAAGGTTCTTCAGGAATAGATATTTTTAATGAAATTTTACTGGCGATGGTGAAAAGTTTCTTTCCCAAAAACCGTATTCCGCCCCGGCTGATCTCAACAACAGGGTAGAATTCTTCGACATACTGCTTTTTAGAGAAGAAAAACCTCCCCTCCTTGTAGCTGACTGTTGCTCCCTTGATTTTTATCCGTTTATATGCCCTTCTATCTATCCCCTTATATTCCATTCATGCCTCCCTTTTTCGCACCTTGAAAATTGTTGTTCCTTCGGGCAATATGTTTTCATAGCTTTTCTGTGTTTATATTAAGTAGCTGGTATGAAAGAAAATAAAACTCATTTTGATCTGGAGAATTCTTCAAGAGCTTATCATATTTATTCGAAAAGTCAAAAGAAATTGCACTTTTCAAGAATTTTCATTTTGATTCTTGTAGATAAAAACATCTAAATTGCTAAACCTTTAAAAGATTGATTCCATGCATTTAACCTCCTCATCCCTATGCATGTAGCAATTTCTTGTCCAATTTGTTAGCATTGAGAAGAAATGAATTTCAGGAAGTTATTTAACAGAAAAATTACCTTTGTTTTCCTTTTGCTTTCTTTTTCAATCTTATCTTCAGGAATCCAGGATTATTCTCTTCCCGAGGCTTTGAAGGTCTTAAAGGCAATTGACAAAATGGAAAGCGAACAGTCCCGGGGAGATAAAGACCCTCTTAAAAAAATTGTCATAACCGAAGAGGAGCTAAATTCCTACATTGCCTACCGGATAGAGACAGAAAAAGAAGAAATAATGAAAGAGCTCCGGCTTAAATTATTCAAAAAAAACAAGATTGAAGGCAAAGTTTTAATAGATCTAAAAGGACAGAAAATTCCAGAATTCATTCGCCCGCAGATGACTCTGTTTTTTGGAGGGAAACTTGAAGTGGAAAAGGGAAAAGCCAGGCTTAATATAAAAGACCTTTTTCTCGAAGACCAGCGCGTAAAGCCGACGATTCTAGATTTAATCTTAAACATTGCCTCCAAAATAAAAAATACGGAAGTCTCAAGCATGAATGACTGGTATGAGCTTCCTTATGGGATAAAAGATATCAAGACTAATCGCCACGCAGCTACTTTTTATTATTGACATAAAACGGAATTCCTAAAGCCCCAAGAGCGAAGAAAATTGGGAAATCAGCAAAATGCAATCAGTAAAGGAGCAGGGCAAGTTTCCCAAACCAGCCTCCCACCTGGAAAATAGTTAATATATTTTTCATTGTTCGTGGGTAAAGCTTGCATCATAGATATCTAACTTGCATCATAGATAATTAAATAGATAAAGGAACTAATGATAAGGGTAATAAGCGGAATTTATAAAGGGAAGCGGCTCAAGAGGGTGCCGAGCCCGCTTGTCCGTCCTGTGCCTGATAAGCTCAAGGGAGCGCTGTTCAACATCATTCAGGAAGATGTAAGAGGCAGTGTTTTTCTTGATGGGTTTGCAGGTACTGGCTCTGTTGGAATAGAAGCATTAAGTCGGGGGGCTGAAAATGCGGTTTTTATCGATAACTACCATCAAGCCTTAAAAGTGATAAAAGCCAATCTAGCGAAATGTGAAGCTGAGACGAGGGCCTGGATAATTCGGAGAGACTTTAATCGCGCTGTTATTCAATTGGCTAAAGAGAAAAAGAAGTTTGACCTCATTTTTCTTGACCCTCCCTATAAGTATCTGGATGAAAGAAATCCCTTAAAAGTAATAAAGAAAAGGGAAATCCTCAAGCCCGGAGGAAGGATCTTCCTTCGCCATCATTTCAAGACAAAGTTTGAGGCAAAATATTTCAAGCTCAAAAGGCGAGTGACTATTGGTGATGACACGATTTCCATTTACGGATAATTCACGGACTGTTTGGGGAAAAGTTCCTACAATTTTTTCCTATTAGATTGCCACGCTCCCTCCGGTCGCCCGCAATGACATGTAATCATGTAACATTGGGGCAAACTTTTTTAGTTATCGTAGATTTTATTGATTTGATTGAGAAAAAGGGCTAAAATTTCAGACTAAAATCTAAGACCTGAATTTCAGCAGCTAGTCAAGTATGAAAAAATCACGACCCAAAAAATCTACCTTCTGGCGTGAGAGTCCTCTCGTCGAAGAAGAAATTTTCGCCACTTTAGAGGAGAAAAAAGGGACTTCTCTATTTTTGGGTAGATATACCTTGAATGAGGTAATAGCGGTCCTGAATAAGAAAAGCTTTTTCAAAGAAGCTCAAAAAAGAAAATTGTGGCCGTTGGATTTTGATCTTGACTCGTCAGAATTTCCTCTCCAGAGGCTTCAAATTTTTTATCAAGAAAAGAAACCTGAAAACATGATTGTTGACTTGAAGATAAAAGAAGGGGCATTTTATCCCAAGAAAAAAATTGCTTCACGTTTTCCTCTCGCTGAATATAAGTTTTTAATCCTGGATTGGCTCACTCTTCAGAATCCTCTTCTGGATTTCTCTCTGGAAAAGTCACCACTTCCCGGCCAAAACCATCCAGGCCTTAATCTGGGCAAAAAGGTATTTGATATTTTTGTTTACCTGGCACGACTCTCGAGAAAAGATGGACTTCTTGCTTTTCCGAATTATTTCCATAATGCTCTACTTTTTTCTCGCTATTTCCATTTCCTCAACCCTGAAAAACTGGGAGAGGTTCTGGCTGTTAAAGCAACTTTTCCTGAAGTTTCGTTTAAGAAATTGGCCTGGATTGTCTATCTCGATTGCATGAGGGACAAAAACAGAAGAATATATGAGTGGAAGGCAGAAGAACAGATTTTCCCTTTAAACAAGGCTTTGAATGATTATTTTGACTCAAAATCATATAAAGAAAAGGTTAAAGAAAGCCAGGCACAATTAAGTTTTGAGATTGATTGGGAGTGCTATAAGAAAAAAATTAGCGAGAAGGGCTGGAAATACAAGGACCTTTCCCTCTAAAAAAGGGGACAGGCTACTTTTTATTAGCTTTAGGTGGAGATTGTCCATTTTAGCCTTTTGTTAATTAATAGAAGAACTGCTTCCTTTTTTTAACAGAAAAAGTAGCCTGTCCCCTTTACTCTTTCCCTTTACTCTTTCCGCTTTACTCTGGTATAATTACCCTGTAAACGTAGGGGCTTGATTCATCAAGCCCACCTTATTTATTTGTACGATTAAGAATTAAAAAAAATGGGGCCTGGCCCCATTTATAGAGAGAGGCCAAGATGAAAAAAGATATCCATCCTGAATTTGTTGAATGCACTATAACCTGTGCTTGCGGCAATACATTTACCACGCGTTCTACCAAAAAAGAAATCCGGGTAGAAATATGCTCCCAGTGTCATCCTTTTTTCACCGGCAAACAGAAATTTGTTGACAGCGCCGGACGGGTAGAAAAATTCAAGAAGAAATATGGCGATATTAAGTTCAATAAATAACCCAAATGTTTCAAGAACTGGAAGAAATCAAGGAAAAATACCGCCAACTCACCCTCTCTTTATCTGACCCAGCCTTAGTTTCCGATCCTCAAAAAGTCAAAAAAGTCGCCAAAGAACGGGCAGATTTAGAACCGTTGGTAAGAAAATATAAAGATTACGAAAAAATAGAAAATGATATCGAGGAGTCAGAAGAAATCCTGGCTGATCCCAAATCTGATTCAGACCTGAAGAAACTTGCAGAGGAAGAGCTCATAGCATTGCGGCAAGAGGAAGAAAAAATTAAGGAAGAGCTTAAGATTTTACTCCTCCCTAAAGATCTCAATGATGAAAAAAATGTCTTCCTGGAAATAAGGGCGGGCGCTGGTGGTGATGAAGCTTCGCTTTTTGCTCAGGATTTATTCCGGATGTACTCTCGCTTTACAGAAAAAAAAGGCTGGAAGTCTGAAGTCATGAGTACAAGTTTTTCTCCGATCGGGGGTTTTAAGGAGATTATTGTTAATATCCGAGGCGAGAGAGTCTATTCTCAGCTTAAGTATGAAAGTGGAGTTCACCGCGTGCAAAGAGTACCCAAAACAGAAGCCAGCGGAAGAATCCATACTTCAACTGTCACAGTCGCCGTTCTTCCCGAAGCTGATGAGGTAGATGTAGAGTTAAATCCCAAGGATTTGAAGATTGAAGCCTTTGGAGCTTCTGGACCTGGGGGCCAGAATGTGAATCGCAACTACACTGCCATTCGAGTAACTCATAAGCCGTCAGGATTGGTCGCAACCTGTCAGGATGAAAAATCCCAGCACCGCAATAAGGAAAAGGCCTTACGGATTTTACGGTCACGGCTTATGGATATTGCCCAGAGGGAACAACATGCAAAGATAGCTAAAGATAGAAAATCTCAAGTCGGGACAGGCGAGAGGAGTGAGAAGATAAGAACCTATAACTTTCCTCAATCAAGGATCACAGACCATCGCTTGAATCTTACTTTCCATAAATTAGAGGATGTTCTCGATGGAAGTTTAGATAAGTTCATAAATTCCTTAACCCTGCATTATCAGGCGCAAATGATGGAGAAGAGAATAAATCCATCTGCCTAAACGAGTATTCGTTGAGTACCCTCCAAGAGCTATTTTCAAAAGGAAAATCTCTTTTAAAAGACTTGCCCAACCCGGCTCTTGAGGCCAAGCTTCTCCTTCTTGAAAGCACCTCAATACAAACAGAACAATTTTATTCTTTCCCCGAAAATAAGCTCTCGAGGGCCGAGGAAAGACGATTCTATAAACTGGTCTCGAAACGCCTGACCGGATTTCCGCTTTCGTACATAACGGGTGTCAAGGAGTTCTGGTCGATCCCCTTCAGCGTTTCCCCTGGAGTCTTAATCCCCCGTCCAGAAACAGAATTGATTGTGGAGAAAGTGTTGGAATTATCATCGCGGGAAAATGAGACAATCGTGGATATAGGGACAGGATGCGGGAACATAGCAGTTTGCCTGGCAAAAGAGCTTCCCCGGGCGCGAATTGTGGCCACAGATAAGGCGAAGAGAGCCTTGAGACAGGCAAAATTAAACGCTTCTCGACAGAAAATCTCGAATATAATTTTTGCCAGGGGAAGCTTATTTTCTGCTTTGCCAGGACTTCGATTGGAAGGAAAATGTGATTTTATCGTCTCTAATCCTCCTTATATTTCAGAAGAAGAATGGCCGAAACTCGACGTGGAGATAAGAGGTCATGAGCCAAAGAGTGCCTTGGTGGCTGGGAAGAGCGGATTGGAGGTCATTAATAAGTTAATCCAGGGAGCACCTCCTTATTTAAAGCCAGGTGGCTGTCTTCTCGTGGAGATCGGGGTCGGTCAGAGAGATAAAGTCCTGTCGTTTTTCGATTCCAGTCCTGTTTGGAAAAAAGTGAATTTTTTTAAAGACCTTAACGGGATTTCAAGAGTTGCGAAGGGAAAAATTTAGGCTTTTTTTGAAATCATCCTTTAAGGTTAGTCGATTTACCTTTTTGGGTGAGAAAATAGGAGAAAAAATACCCTCAAAAATTATCTCTAAAGGCTATGGAATTCAGCTTTCGAGTTAGTAAATAATATTATGGAGAATTATTAAGGATGTGTAGTCTATATTATATCCTTGAGAGAAGAAGTATGACTTGACACTTTTGCGAGGCGAGTTTAAAATACCAAAAAAGCGAAGGAGTACCAAGATGCCAAAAGAGAAAGGTAAGCGAAAAGAGTCACCCGAGATTACCGAAGAGACTGAAAATGAGAAGGATGATGTGATGTCCGATAGCGAAGAGGAAATAAAGGACAAAAGAGCAGATCTTAAAAGTAAGATAAAAGAAAATCTAAAAAAGGCCATCGAATTCCAGACAGAGATAAAGGAACTGACAGGAAAAACTCTAGAAGGGCTCGAGAGAATGGATGAGTTGAGTAAAATGCTTGAGGAACTCTACCATAAAGCTGAAGAAAGAGTAGAATCTTTGGAAAAAGACCTCGAAGAGAAGACTTGGGTTCCTGATGGCGAGAAGCCTGGAGAAGAGGGTGTGGATTTTGAACAATTACTCTCAAAAGCGAAAGAAATTAAGGAGCTGTTAAGGAAACCAAATGCAATCGGGCCTGACGTGTTTGAAGAAGAGAGAGAAGAAAGAGTTGAGGAAGAAGGTGCTCCTGAAGAACCGGCAGAGGAAG
>CAYUXD010000100.1:0-7948 GCA_964448655.1 uncultured Eubacteriales bacterium | reverse complement strand
CCAATGACCTTGTCTTTTATGAAATGGGAAAAGCTTATTTTGATTTAGGAATCGGAAGCCTTAACGATAAAGCACTCAGTGAGGCTTATCTTCGAAAATCCATCGAAAGCTTTGCTCGATCCATAAGAATCAATCCAGCCTCCTTCTTCAGCCATTTCAATTTTGCTCAATCTCTCCTCTATATGAGCTATCTTTCTCCTTCCCCTGATTTCAACTGTTATGAGGAATACAGGAGAGCAGCTCTCCTTGCCGGCCACAACAGCCAGGTTTTTTATGAGGTCGGGAAAATATTTCTTTCCAGATGGCCGGAGCTTTCAGAAAAAGACAGGGAATTCACTCTTAAGATTTTGAGAAAAATAGTAAGCGGAAAAGAGAGAGAAAAGCTTCAAACTCTCATGCAAATCTGGGATATGAATGTTAAAGATTATGCGGTCATGGTAAAGATACTACCTGAAGATGCAGCAGTTTATCGTTTGTATGCAAAGTTTCTCGGAGAGAAATCCCTCTCTCCTGAGATGAGGCAGGAGATGCTGGCCAGGGCTGAATTTCTGGAATTTGAGAGGGCAAAGAGTGATTATCATTCTGGAGAGAATGAGTTTCTCTATTTCAGATTGAGAGAAGCCATCAAGCATTTTGAATCCTGTGTGAATACGCTTGATAGAATAAATTTTTACCAGAGCCTTGCTCACCAGGCACTTATAGATTCTTCAGAATTTTTCGATCTGCAAAAGTCAGCGCTGCTGAACCTGGCCAAATGCCTGGTTGAGGAAGGGCGAGAGCTGGGGGAAGTTGAAGGATATTTGCGCAGGTATCTTGGAATGGAAGATGAGGTGGCTGCAGCACGCGAGCTTGAATCCTACCTTAAGGATAGAGGATTAATAGAAGGGGAATTGGGAGCAAGCTTTGATGATTTAAACCGTCTTTCTTTTCAAATGTTTCTTAACTTCAAGCAGAATCGGTACAGGGACATCATGAGTGTAGGACGCCTTTTAAGGGGGAGTTTTTTGGTTGTGCCTGAAGTTAGGAAGCGCAGCTTTGTGGAGATTTTGCAGGTTGTTGGTGATTCTTATCAAAAAGCCGACTTTATCTATGATGCTCTGGAATTTTTGCAGAAGGCTTTGGAGATGGACTCAGATAACCTGGAGACTCTGTTGAGGATTCGCCATAATTATGAACGGTTGAACGAAGAGGAGAAGATTAGAATAATAAATGAGAGAATAGAGGAGCTTTTGACCCCTGGAGAAATAGAACTAAAAAAATCCCAAATAAATAAAGGCCGGAGCTTTTCACATGCATTGAGCCTTGATGGAAAAAAGATTATTTTGGATTTGCATTTTGGAGATGGCAAGGAGAGAATTGAGGGTGTTGCTCCTTTGATTTCTGTCTTTTTTAATGGCAAAGTCGTATGGGATGATTATTTGAAGAGTAAAGAGGAGGAAGTTGAGGAAGAGGAAGAAAGGGAAGGCAGGGGAGAGGTTGATAAGGTTCTCTCTCTTTCATTGAAATCCAAAATCGGGAAGAATGTGCTCATTGTTGTGCCGGTGAACAGGTCGGTTAACCTGTTAAAGATAACCTGCCGGTTAGAAAAGTAAACAGAAAAATGCACTTAAAAATAAATTCAAATTTGGTCTTGACATTTAGACCGTTGTAGTAAATACTATGATAGAAAGTTTGAGAGAAGGGGTTCCATGTTTAAAGCTGTCAGGCTAAAATCAGTATCACTTATACTGATTTTTTCCTTTATTCTGTTTTATTCGCCATATCTTTTAACCGGACAGACTGAACAGACTAAGGGAAAAGGGGATTTAATCGGAAAAGTGTACGGCAAAGATGGGACCACGATTATAGAAGGAGCCATTTTTAAGATAAAAAATGTTGTCAGTGGTGTCGCTTATGAAAGCAAAACCGACAAGTTGGGTACCTTTAAAATCGAAGGAATCGAAGAAGGGATGTATGCCGTAGGTATAGTTACAGAAGAAGGAAATTTCAATGTAGAGAGTTTGATAGGAATTAAAGCCAACGAAATAGCAAAGGTTACTTTCGCATTAAAGCCTTACGCTAAGGGAGAGGTAAAAAAGGCTGAAATGAGAGCGAAATTCCCAGAAAAGGTGAAGGAAGTTTCTAAAATTTTAAAATTTTTTTCATCGCCAATTGGTATTGCAACTGTAATAGCAGCCAGTTCTGCGATTGTCTATGGTGTTGTTACGCTGACTGCAGCGGAAGAAGAAGTGTCGCCGTTTAGGAAGTGAAAGGTAAAAAATAAAAAGTAAATAAAAAATAGTAAACCGAGAAATTTAAGGCCCGATCAGGAATCGGGCCTTTTTTTTTGATATAGCTGGTAACGCATTTTTAGGGCAACATTTACAAGAGTTCTTTCCTTTGAGCATTATTCATCAATCTGGTGTTGTTGATAATAATATAGCCCATGACAAAATTAGAGGCTATGCTGACTGCCCAGGCCAGCTTTTTGTTTTTTTTATGAAGTTTTTTCAGTAAGTGATAATTAATGGCGGTGATACCAAACTTAACAGTGGCAAAAACGAGGGCATTTTTAGTCAAAGGTCCTAGCAGAGGGTTGGCTTCCTTCAAGCCTTTGTACTTTAAAGCCTTGTTCGTTGTGTAAAAATCCCCTGCATTTAAGGCTACTAATGTAACTAGAGATGTTGTGAAGAGTGAGCTTTCTATGGGCTTTGGATTGATGCGTTTGTGGGAATCTTTTTTGAGGGCAGGATAAGATTCATCCAGTGTTCGGGGAAAACTCAATCTGGTTGAATAGGGTTTGTATTCTTTGATTGCATTCTGCAAGAACTCTGAATTTTCAAAAGATTTTGATCCTAAAGACATAAAGGAGAGATCATTCATATTGTTTTTTGGTTTTATGCTTTTAATCAAAATTCGGTCACCCTTATGATCCTTATCCTCGGCCTTTAAAGGTAGATAAAAAAGCAAAGCTAAGGTTGTAATAAGCAATATTGCTTTTAATGATTTCTGCCTGTTCTTTTTTGTCATCAAATTCTCTCCTTTTTTCTAATGTCATAATGCTTCTATGCAAGAAAGGTGCAAATCCCCTGATTTTTATGGAACTTGTTGAAAATGAATAAGTTAAGGAGTGGGAGGAATCAGGGAACAAAGGAGAGATGTGTTCAGAAAATGAACACATTGATTTTTATTGATTAGTAAGTCATTGATATTGAACAAGTTAGGAAAGAATTTTCCCGAGTGTTCAGAAATTGAACATACAAATATTACTTCTAAAGTTAAATGAATTGAGCCTCACTTTATGAAAATAAAATAACCTGAATTATTCATAAAAAATGCCGATACTTTCTGCAATTACAGCAATATCAAAAAGATATCCTAATATTGCTGTAGATCCTGATAAACACTTATTCGAAAAGAAGCTATCTATATTAATCGGCATTTTTTCCCTGGTGGCGAGTCGATCTCACCGCATCTGCTTCGTTGCAGCCCATTCGCGGTGGAGGACCACAGCTTCATGGGCTGACGTCTTGCATCTGCGGCAACCTCGACTCGTGAATAATCCAGGATAAATACTGATGGATGCCAAAAAGATTTTTTTGTGATGAACTTAGGGGGAAGGATTAGAGTGGCGGATATTATATTTGCTTAATTTATTATAAAGAGTTGTCCGAGAAATATTCAGAATCTTCGCAGTTTTTTTCAGATTATTCTGGTTGATTTTCAAAAGATGAGCTATATACTCTTTTTCTAATTCTTCCAGAGTAAAGAGATTCTCCTCGTAGATAAGAGAAATTTTTTTTGCCTTGAGTAAATCCTTTTGGAGATGTTGTGGCAAATCAGGAGTATCAATAAACTCCTTCTTAGAGTTAATGAGCGCACTTTCTATGACATTTTCTAACTCTCTAACATTTCCTGGCCATTGGTATTGGAGGAGTAATTTCTGTGCCTGCCGGGATACACCCTTAATTTTTTTAAAAAGTTTATGGCTATAATGAGTGAGGAAGTATCTTATAAGTGGAGGAATATCTTCTGGCCTTTTTCTAAGGGGAGGAATATGGATTTCGACTTTATTTAATCGATGGAATAAATCTTCGCGGAAAATGCCATTTTTTATGCCTTCTCTCAAGTTTCGGTTGGTAGTCGATAAAACTTTAACTTCAACAATTTTACTCTTGCTTGAACCCAGTGGCCTGAATTGGTGATATTCTAAAGCCCTTAAAAGTTTTGCCTGGGTGGTAATTGGGATTTCACCTATTTCATCCAGGAAAATAATTCCCCCATGTGCCTCATCAAACAGGCCATTTTTATCCTTATCAGCTCCTGTAAAAGCACCTTTGATATAACCGAAAAGCTCGGATTCAAACAGATGCTCCGGGATAGAAGCACAGTCACAGATAACAAGTTTTTTATCCTTGAGGGGACTAAGCTTATGGAGGGCTCTGGCTACCATTTCTTTGCCTGTACCAGTTTCTCCTGTAATTAAAACACCGGTAAAATATTTTGAAATGTTGTCAATGAGGGCGAATATGTCGAGCATATAAGGGCTTTTGCCGATCATGCCTTGATAAAAGTATTTTTTGTCTAACCGTTTCTCTAAGAGAAAGGACTCTTTCCTTAAATCTTTTTTCTCAATGATCTTTTGGATCATCAGCAGTAAAATGTTTATTTTGAACGGCTTGGTCAGGTAGTCCGTTCCTCCTTGATTAATAAAGTCCATAACATCCTCAGAATCTGTAGATTCAGCTATTGTTATTACATCCACCAAAGGGTCAAATTGTTTTAACTTTTTAAGAAATATCCTCCGTTCATTCTTACTTCTCTTCAATTCTAGGATGACTGCGTGAATTTTTTTATTTCTAATAATTGAGAGAAAATCTTCTTTAGGGCTGCAAAAAGAAATGTTGGAAGATCCTGAAATGTAGGAGTTTTTTAGCTGGTCATATAAATGTGAATCATCACCGATTATTAATATATTGACCATAAAACTCATCTTTTTCTTTCTTAGAGGAAAAGACTGTTTCGCTTTTTTAAAAGATTATTAACTTTAGTCGAACTCATTATTTTAGCAATTTATCATAGAATTTACAAACGAACGGTCAAACCCCTAAGGACTACGTCAAAGTCGATATTTATCTGGATAGACACAGGATTCAGTTCATATCAGGAGCAAGCATATTAGCACAAATGGGATAGGAGCCCTTTTTATTAATAAAAATCTGATTCCGTTGAATGTAAACCTTTTATTCAGTATACTAATCAAAGCAAAATATTTACGGAGAAGCGATAATGCTGGAATTATATTTCAAACATGAAGCTGAAAGGCAAAAGCAGGGAGTTCCTCCTTTGCCTTTAAGCCCTGAAGAGACTGAGGAAGTTTGCAAACTGCTGGAAAATCCGCCTGCTGGTAAGGAAGAGCTTCTTTTAAGCCTCTTAAAAAATCGGATTTCACCAGGAGTGGATCCCTCGGCAAAGGTCAAAGCAGCCTGGCTGACAAGGGTAGCAAAAGGCGAGGTTTCTTCTCCGCTATTAGCCAAGACTGAGGCAGTTTTTCTGCTGGGCACGATGCTTGGAGGGTATAATATAGAGCCTTTGCTCGGCTTGTTGGAAGACGAGGAACTTGCTGGAGAGTCGGCCAGAGCATTGAAGCAGATTATCCTGGTTTACAGCGCTTTCGATAAGATTGTTGAGATGTCGAAAAGCAACCGCTATGCAAAACAGGTTCTTACATCCTGGGCGGATGGAGATTGGTTCCTTTCCAGACCGGAATTTCCAGAAAGGCTGTCCTTCAAGGTATTCAAAGTTGATGGCGAGGTTAACACTGATGACTTATCCCCAGCAAAGTATGCCTGGAACAGGCCAGACATCCCTTTTCATGCCCTCTCGATGGGAGAGACGAGATTTCCGGGAGGGATAGATACAATCAGAAAATTCCGCAATGAAGGGCACCGTGTAGCTTTCGTAGCTGATGTTGTGGGCACTGGCTCTTCAAGAAAGTCCGCTACTAATTCCTTGTTGTGGCACATTGGAGAGGATATTCCTTTTGTGCCCAACAAGCATAAAGAAGGAGTTGTAATCGGGAGTTTGATCGCTCCAATTTTCTTCAATACAGTAGAAGATTCAGGGGGGCTGCCTCTTGTGTGTGATGTGGCGAAGGTGAAGACTGGCGACATCCTCTCCATCGATACAAAATCTCAGACTATAGCCAACGAAGCAGGGGAGGTCATAGCTTCGTTTGAATTTCAGCCGGCGACAATCAAGGATGAATACCGCGCCGGAGGGCGCCTTAGCCTGATTATCGGTCGGTCGTTAACTGCCAAAGCACGAAAGGTCTTGGGAAAGGATGAAGCAGATTTTTTTACAATTGTTGAGAGGCCTACGCCAGAACCAGGCCAGGGATATTCCCTGGCCCAAAAGATTGTAGATAAAGCCTGTGGCTTAGAAGGTACACTTCCAGGTACTGCTTGTGAAGCGAAGATGACGACAGTCGGTTCTCAGGATACCACAGGTCCGATGACTGCGGATGAATTGAAAGAACTTGCCTGTATGGAATTCCAGGCAGATTTGTTCATGCAGTCCTTCTGTCATACTGCCGCCTACCCCAAGCCTGCAGATGTCAAAATGCATAAATCGCTTGCCGGGTTCATTACGGAGCGAAAAGGTGTAGCCCTTAGACCCGGTGATGGCATTATTCATTCCTGGATGAATAGATTCTTGGTTCCTGATACACTGGGAACCGCTGGTGACTCCCACACCCGTTTCCCCATCGGGCTCAGCTTTCCAGCAGGCTCTGGCCTCGTTGCTTTTGCCGGAGCTCTCGGTTTTATGCCCCTGGATATGCCTGATTCAGTCCTGGTGAAATTCAAAGGCGAGCTTAATCCAGGAATAACCCTGAGAGATGTGGTGAATGCTATTCCCTATTTCGCCATCCAGGAAGGACTGTTGACGGTAGCTAAAGAGGGCAAAAAAAATATTTTTAACGGGCGTATTCTAGAGATGGAAGGATTGTCCAGCCTGACAGTGGAGCAGGCATTTGAGCTGACAAATGCCACTGCTGAGCGTTCCGCAGCAGGAGGGACTGTCGCCCTAAGCCCTGAGAGCGTTAGCAAGTATCTGAGAAGCAATGTAGCTTTAATGGAAAGAATGATAAAGGATGGTTACCAGAATTCTAATACTCTGCAGAGAAGGATAGAGGCCTGTCAGAAATGGTTGGAAAATCCAGTACTTCTCAGAAGAGATGATAATGCCGTGTATGAAGCCGTTCTCGAGATAAACCTTGCAGATATTAAGGAGCCGATTGTTGCCTGCCCCAATGACCCTGATGATGTGAGACTCCTTTCTGATGTTTCAGGTGACAAGATCGACGAGATCTTCATCGGATCCTGTATGACTAACATCGGGCATTTCCGGGCAGCTGGAAAGATTTTTGAATGTGCGGGCTACCTTAACACCCGTATCTGGTTAACACCCCCGACAAAGATGGATAGGGCTCAGCTGATGAAAGAGGGGTACTATTCGATTTATTCCAGCGTCGGTGCCCGGACTGAAATTCCCGGCTGCTCCCTTTGCATGGGGAATCAGGCCAGGGTTCGTCCTGGAGTGACCATTATTTCAACCTCCACCCGGAACTTTGATAATCGTATGGGAGATAAAGCTCGCGTTTACCTGGGATCGGCAGAACTGGCTGCTGTAGCAGCTCTTTCGGGCAAACTTCCTAAGCCTGAGGAATACTTCTCGGTCTTTAAAGAAAAGATAATTCCCCATGAGGATGAGGTCTATCGATATCTTCAGTTCGATAAGGTGGAAAACTTATCTCTCGATTACTAAGGTGATTGTCCATGACGGATTTTTCGCCTACGAACGACGAAGATGGATTTATATTATAGTTACGTGGGCTTACTGCAGGCGGACTTGATGAATCAAACCTTTACAAACAAGGTGGGCTTGATAAATCAAGCCCCTACAAATG
>CAYUXD010000099.1:0-7988 GCA_964448655.1 uncultured Eubacteriales bacterium | reverse complement strand
TGAAAAAGAAGATAATCCGACCGAATGGAATACGATCCGTAGCTTTATAAGAAAGACAATCCCATCTGAATTTCAGGTGGATGTAGATTTTCCGAAGGATCCGGAACATCAACATCCAAATGTCGAATTCTCACCGTTGGGTTTTGTCGCAAACTACAGCTCCACCCAAAACAGCATCACTCTCCAGAGTCTTAAATTAGCAACTTATGGCAAGCCTAACCAGAGAGTTATTAAGGCGTTAGCTGGAGGCTCAATTCAATACATTGTAGCTGAAGGTTAATAAAAATGATTACAAAGAGAGGGATTATTGATAAAAAATCACAGGTTCCCGGTGAGGGGTCGTTAGATAATAATTCCAGGAATGAAGCTAAAAATAAGGGTTTTTCTATGATAGAAGTTGTGGTGGGGATAGCCCTTGTGGGTGTTGCCTTATTAGGATTGGCCCAGCTTTTCTGTTTAAGTGTGATGAATAATGCTCGCTCAGACACGATGACTAATGCAGTTTTTCTAGCTCAGCAACAGATTGACTTTCTGAGGAACGTATCAGCCGATGAGTTGCATAACTTATCCTTAAGTCCGATTGATGAACTGATGGACATCAACAGTGACGGAACAGTTGATTTCAGAAGAATAACTCAGCTCGCGGAGTCAGGATTTTATTGGAACGTGAGAGTTCTGGTCTTTCCAGGACTCCAGGCACAAGTGGCGCTGGAGAATCTTATCGCCAGTCCTTCCGAATATCAAGTCCGAGCTGACGTAAACACGGTTATAAGCAGGTGAGCGGATAGCTATGAATATGCTTAAAAGAGAGGAAAAAATGAAAGCCAAAATATCAAATCGAAGGTTTTCATCTTTAAGTCACTCTTCCAGACTTGGTTTTACTGTGATAGAGGTTTTAGTCGGTAGTTCAATCATGCTGACTATCATCATGGCAACCTTGGCTCTCTACACGAAGAGCAACAAAGTAGCGGTTGACCAGCAGCAATTTGCAGAGATTCAGCATGATGTTCGGTCTGCCATGTATTTTCTCTCCAGGGATCTAAAATCAATAGGAGCAGGACTGCCTCTGCAATTTTCCGGCTATTTCCTCCAGGGCGCGAACAACGACAAGAAAGGCAACCCTGCGATTGAACCTGACAGGTTAACATTCCTTGGAAACTCAGACCCCTTAAGACTCGTCATTCAAGACTTTGAGCCTGGTCCAAACACTATTACGCTTGAACCAGACCAATTTGACCTTTATCCTTACACCGCAAATTCTTATCCTGATGACCTGCTGGGTTATATAAACAGAGTAATTATTATTTTCCCTAATCCTGATCTAAATAATAAAAAAGGAGAATTGGGTAAAATCACAGCAGTAGACTTAGTCGCTAACAAAATCTCGTTTGAGGGGATCATTGTGAAGATGCCGCACGACTTAAACCTTAATCCAGGCGGTTCTCCCGCTGACTATATTGGAGGCACTGTTCATTTTGTCGAGCTTAAGACATACTGGCTTGATGTGACGGGCAATTATCCGGGTTTAAGTGCCGGAGAGAAAGGCTATCTAGGGCAGCCAGGAGTTTTATATTCATCTCAACTGGACCCATTGAATAATGAAATAGACCATCTGCCTCTTGCTCAAGACATTGAAGATCTCCAATTCCAGTACCATGGTGATATGGATGGCGACCAGCAGCTCGATGACAATAACCTTGATGGAGTAATTGATGTGAATGATTTCCAGAACTGGGATGAGATCAAATGGACAAACAAGCCTGAAGTTGTGGCCGGAATTCGTTCTGTGAGATTCTTAATTCTTGGAAAAACAACAAATCCTTATATTGGTTTTTCAGGAACTCCTACAAGGGAACAGGACATAAGAACCTACGAAAATATCTACGGAAAGCCCGCTGTTGCTGATTCTCCTGCAGGAGCGGAAGCTGATAAACACAGAAGATTTTTGCTTGAGTCGACTGCCCAAATCAGAAACATGTCCTTAAGCCTGTATAACAGCGGTACAAATTAAAGAGGATAAAATGAGGGAAAAAAAGAGATTTTCGAAAATAAAAGGTAAACTGCCGGCATCGAAGCGCGAGAAGGGAATGGCCTTGATCATTGTCGTCATAGTGCTGGCTTTTCTGCAGGTTATCGGGCTTGTGCTTCTCCAGGTGACAGGCACCGGTCCCAAGGTTGCCGGAAACATTCGGACCCAACAGCAGGCTCTTAATGCTGCTGAAGCAGGATTTGATGTTGCCTGGACAAATATCGAAGAGTATTTTGGACTTGGCGAATGGGCCCATTTTGACGGCCATTATATCATTGAACCTTCAGGGATTGATGACCCTCAATCGGATAATTATTTTAGAAGATTGAGCGATATAGAACTTCTGAACCTGATTGATTCTGACTGGGATGGAACTTCTGATGTGGAAAATGTTATTTTTTGTCGACAGACCTATGTTCAAACAGAGGGCAGCCCGGACAATCGTTACAGGTACACTGTGTTTTTAATTGATGATGAGGCCGGAGGCGGGATCTCTGACGCTAATGATGCAATTCTGGTCTGCATCGGGAGTGTTGAGTTAGGAAACACTATTACGACCACAAGGTTAGAAATAGAATTGGTCCTTGAACGCTCAGGGACATGATTAACATGATTAAACATAAATATGCGGGGTAAAAAAATGAACAAAAAAAAGAAGATTATGGTGATACTGTTGCCGCTATTCATACTGATCTGCTTTTTCGCCTTAAAATTTTGGGCTCAAGAAGACTGCGTAGAATATTTGGGAGGAGTTTTTACTGAAAATTTCAACACCGAAGATTATAAGGACCTGGACAATACCTCAGTCGCCTACTGGCCTCCAGGGCCAATATCGTTGAACTGGTTGGGCGGAAACCTGGATATGAATAAGCCTGAGGGAATGGGAGCCAGGATATACGTCGCCGCACCCGGAGATTTTGACAATGACGGCTATCCGGATCTTATCGGATTTCTTATGGGTGACATGACGGATGACTATAGCGGTGCTCTCGTCCTTGTCAGGAACCGGTTTAATGACGCGGATCCTCTGGACGGAGTGGATGACGACGGCCTGATTTTCGAGGTCGACCCTCTTGAGATCTATGACTGGGGCTTGTTGAGATTAGGGCCTGCATCTATCACCACCGGAGACTACAACGGCGACGGCCTGATTGATTTCTTCTTCCTGAATAACGCAAGGGACAAGCCGATATACGACCGTTTCTCTGCCGTGATGTACATCAACTGCGGCACAGCCGACAACCCGCACTTCAACCGCTCCTTCCAGGCGCCGAACATTGACTTCACGGCGAGGTTCATGGATACCGGCATCTACCTCCGCTGGTGCGCTGAACACCTCTGCTCAACGGACATCGACAAAGACGGTGACACGGACATCCTTGACATCAGCAACAACGAGATCTACCTGTTGCGAAACCCGGGCAGTTCTCATTTTGATTTAGACCATTTCACCATCACAGAGCTCAACTACGACCAGAGGCCCGGTTTTCCTTTCGATGGTGCCTGGATAGGCGGCGGCTCGTCCATCAATGCCGCTGATTTCGACCTGGATGGAGACTATGACATCATCGCCTCCAGCATAGAGCCGACTGTGCCTTACATCGTCTTCTACGAGAACGACGGAACGGGTTTTTTCAAACGCTATGAGATTCCCATCGGAGACCCCAATTGTATCGGGACCGTGGCCCTGATGGTGGATGATTTCGACCAGGACGGCCTGATCGATATCATGGGTTCCAATGATAAAGCGGTCTCCCACAACGATTCCAGGTTGTACATATGGAAGAATAAGGGCGTGGTCGAAGGCGGAGGCCTTCCGATCGATTTCGAATGGAAATGCCTCCTCGACTGTGAGCCCATATTACCGCCAGATAACGACTGCGACATGGGAAGATCGTTGGATTTCGACCAGGACGGAGACATCGACATTATCTTGGCCGATGCCAACGGTGCCGGGGATTACTACCTGGGTATCAACAACCTGGCCAACGTCTACACCACCTACGGAGAGGCCTGGTCGACTAATATTTCAGGCGCACTTGATCCCGAGCTCTATGCCATAACCAAAACGCAGATTACAAGAATCAGCCAGGGAACTCGCGGGAGGGAGTCGATAGACGGTCTTAAAATCGAATACTACCTATCCAATAATGATGGACAGAATTGGGAGCATTATGTAACTTATGAAGGTAGCGATATACAGGATGATACTAATCTTCCGGTACATACATTTAATCACTTTGGTTCCCATCTCAGGTGGAAAGCCATCCTGTCTGCCCCCGAGGATGAGATGTCAGAATTTTCGGATGCATCCTTCGATACTCCTTTAATTAATGAGATTGAAATGGAGTATACTCTTGTTGACAAAAAGGAATACTCTCGCACCTCTGTTGTGGTGACAAATGTTGATGACGGCGGTCAGCAGAAAAAGTATCTCCTCGCCAGCACGTTTTATTTTCCAACCTGGAATGGACATTTAAGGGCTTATGATATAACCGCAATGACTCCTGAAAATACATCTTATTCTATTCTCAGAACAATTAGTAGTCCCAATTTATCCGAAGAGCATGGAAGGGAGATTCCCGCCGAAGGAGTTAATGTAGTGTGGGATGCGGGAGAGCTCTTGGATTCCCGCTCAGCTGCCAGTAGGACATTATATACGGCCACTCCTGTAGATTCTGTTTTAGCCAGAGTCGACTTCACTGCTTCGAATGTTGGTACCCTGGGTCCGATTCTACAGGATGTAAACAACGATAATGAAGGGCTGATAAATTTTATAAGGGGAGAAGGACGCGAGTGGAAATTAGGAGACAGCAACTACTCCAATCCCATAGTTGTCGGTCCCCCAGATGAAGCACCTGCTATGATGGGAGACGGATACCAGGAGTTTATGAACACATGGGAAGACAGACGCAAAGTTGTCTATGTGGGAGCGAATGACGGAATGCTTCATTGTTTTGATGTTCTTACGGGCGAAGAGATATGGGGTTTTATCCCTTACAACCTTCTTCCCAAGCTAACGAGTATGTGGGCAGTCGAACAGGCTACTGGGGAGAGGTATTCTGCAAGAGATATTTATGTGGACGGGAGCCCGATGGTTGCCGATGTTTATATAGACGCTGACGGAATTCCCGGCAAAGAATGGACAACGATTCTTATCTGTGGTCAGGGTTCTGGCAAAGGAAGCGGCATCGGAGGAGGAACAAATTATTATTTTGCCCTGGATATTACTGATCCTGATAATCCCCAGCCGCTCTGGGAATTCACTCATGATTTGTTGGGGGAGACGTGGTCTGTTCCCGTAGTGGGTAAAATCCGGAAGAACGGAGAGGATGCCTGGCTTGTTTTTATGGGATCGGGCTATGACAATGATCCGAGTGATACAGTTGGCAATGTTTTTTATGCTGTAGATGCAGAGACAGGAGAATATTTTTGGGGCTTTTATGCAGGGGAAGTGGACACCAGCGTTGAATTAGGCTGGAATATTCCTAACACTATTCCCTGTTCACCTTCGATTGTTGACATAAACCAGGATGGGCATGCAGACCGCGTTTATGTCGCAGATTTGGACGGAAGAGTGTGGAAAGTAGATGTTAGCATAGATTATGAGGACCCCGATTCCTGGGAGGGAGTGATAATTTATGAAGATTCGAACAACTATCCGATTATGAGCAAACCAGCAGTTTGGATAGATTATGTTTCAGGAGGAACAATTCCCCGGCTCTATTTCGGGACAGGCGGCGACGATAGAGCTCCCAGTGATGCCGCTTACTCTTTTATTGCTCTTTTAGATGCACCTACTCCTGAGGTAGAGTGGTATCTCGGTGATTTTTCTATTCTCAACTTGCCAGAGCAAAAAGATTTGGGAGATTTAAGTATCGGAGATAGAGTGTGGGCTGATCCCAAGGTGGCTGATTATATCGTTTATTTTAGTACTTTGACGGGAAGTATAGATAGTGTCGATCCTTGCGAGAGCATAGTCGGTGTAGGAAAGCTTTATGCAAGATTCGTCCAAACAATAGCCGGAAGTATTATCGGCGGAACTGTCTTCGCAACTGCTTCTGGGCCTAAAGAAAGCATAAATCTTGCTATAAAAACAAGAGCTGCAGTAACGTTTGGAGAAAGAGAGAGAACTGAAGGTGGGACCAGAAAGAGAGAAGTTTATATTCAGGAATATGACTCGACTATCCAGAAGCTGGAGCAGTCGATTGGTGCTATACTCAAGGTTAGATCCTGGAGGGAAGTCTTCAGGGTCATTAGATAAAAGATAAAATTGGGGACTGCCATAAAAGGGGACACTTCCCCAATTTTACCATTCCCCAGTTTTACCTCCATTTCTTTGCTAAATCAAATCCTTGCATTTGGAGGGGCTTGATATCTTATGTAGGGGCCTGATTCATCAAGCCCACATTTTAACTCTATAAATAAGCTGATGTGGATTTAATGAATTAAATCCCTATAATTGGGTTAGTCATCCCAATAAAGTGGTTAGTCCCTATTTTCCATTTTTTACCCAATTTCAATCCTTATTCACTATTAAATTAGATCTGGGTATCCCCCATTTTTTATTATAATAAAAAATGGGGGCATGAAAAGTGTAGCTTTTTTGTCTTTCCCCTTCCTCTTATTCATTCCTTTCTCCTAAAAACCTCTTCACCCTGTCATAAAGTTGATTAGTCGTGGGGGGTATGGGGGGTGATATAAAGACCATCTTAAAAATCGCCCCCTACGATGATGCAATTTTAGCCTTTTCAACCGACTAAAACAGTGGTTACAAAAAAAAGGATATTAGGAGGCTAAGGAAATGAAAGTAATAATAAAAATAGAAAGGGGACGGAAGGATGGTTCCATCCTAATTATTGGAATGACTATCTTGGCATTCTTGCTTGTTTTTGCTGTCCCGCATCTATTCCAGCAATCTCCTGAGAACAAAGTCACTGATAAATCTGCCAATTACCTTGCCGCTCTCTCTCTGGCTGAAGCTGGAGTAGAGAGAGTGATCTGGGAGCTGAATTATGGGGATATTTCAACCTGGAAAGGGGACAGCACATCGAGGACACTGACTATTTCTTCTTATCAAGCTCCTGCCAGCGAGGTGATCGGGGATATCGAGATAAGGGTCGAAGATCCAGATGGAGAGAATCCTCAAGTGAAATCTACTGGTCGAGTGGCCTATACCAGCCCTCTCGCAGAAGGCAAGACTGCCAGAGTGTATTTGGAGAGAACTACCAGAGTGGAATTAGAAAGGAGTGGATATGACTGGGTATGCTCCTTTCCCCAAAAGCAAATTCCAGCATCTCGTGTGCAGGGAAGCACTTTCTAGTTGAAAGGGAGAGAATAATATGCAGGAACCAGCAAATAAGAGAAAAGAAACAGCCATCAAAAGAAAAAAAAGAGAAGAGGGACTTACTTATATCGAGGTTTTAGTCACCATGGTGATTTTAGCCGTGGTTTTGATTGCTCTCCTTAGCTGTTTTCTCCATGGCTTTAACGTCATTTCCAGAATGAGACAAACAACCATTGCTACTCAGTCCATTCAAAAAGAATTAGAAATTATTCGCAATATGTCTTTTAATGATATCTTGACTCTGGACAGTTCTTTTACGAATGACAGTATCTCTTTCCTGGAAGGGAGCAGCGGAGCCGTAAATATCGAAGATTCTTTAGGGGATGACATCAAAAAATTAACAGTCAGTGTTTTCTGGTCCTACCGCGGAAGACAGCTGCGGAAAGATGTGGTCACTTATATAACCAGGAAGGGAATTAATAGAAAATGATGACTTCAAAGAAATCCAGAAGATTCAAGCCAAAAAAATTACAACCATTACTACCAATCTCTTCCATTTTTTCTTCATTTTCTAGATAGAGCTAAATAAAATTTTAACATGTCTTTTGGTGTCTCCAAAACTCTTTTTATGCCAAATCTGTTTGGCCTTTTCTCAATAATTTCTACTGGTAA
>CAYUXD010000098.1:4646-7997 GCA_964448655.1 uncultured Eubacteriales bacterium | reverse complement strand
ATGAAAATAAAGTCGTAGGGGCTTGATTTATCAAGCCCACCTTTTAAAATATATTCAATGATTTATAGTTAATGCAGGGGTTTGATTCATCAAACATAATTTCAGAATCTTGGTTTATCTTATGCAGGGGCTTGATTTATTGTAGGGGTTTGATTTATCAAACCCACCTTTAAATTACAATCAATGATTTATATCTAACGCATGGATTTGATTCATTGTAGGGGCTTGATTTATCAAGCCCACCTTTTAAAATATATTCACCCATATAAACTTTATAAAATCAAATAACATTTTAAAGGAAAAAAGCTAAAGCAGAGCATGCAGAATGAGTGAAAAAGTATGCGTAGTAAATTAAAGACGAAGAAGCGGAAGAGTGCGTTGCCAATCAGAACGAAAAGATTTGTTACTCATACTTTAACGTATCTGCAGGATTCGATAAGGCCGATTTGAGCGCCTGGTGACTAACAGTCATAATAGCAATAAATTGAGCGAGCAATCCAGAGACCGCGAACACCCACCACTCTATCCCGATACGGTAAGCAAAATTATCCAGCCAATGACTCATCACGAGGAATCCAAGTGGCCACGCTATGATATTGGCCAGTAAGACTAGCTTTAAGAAGTCTTTAGTTAAATTGAATGTGATATTGGGCAATGTAGCACCTAGCACTTTGCGGATTCCGATCTCTTTCGCCCTCTGTTCCGTAGCGAAAGAGGCTAGGCCATAGAGTCCCAGACAAGCGACAAAAATAGCTAAGGATCCGAATATGAGATAAATGTTCTGCAGTTTGTCTTCCTCAGGGTATCTCTGCCGGAAATTGTCATCCACAAAGTAGTGATTGAATTCGCGATCCGGGAATTGCTTCTTCCAAGCGGTCTCTATGTGTTTCAGAGTCGAGGAAACGTTGTGTGGGCTTATGCGCGCCACAACAAACGAGAATTGTTGTGGACGAACAACCATAATTACAGGATTGATATTGAGCTTTAAATTTTTATGGTGGAAATCTTTGATTATACCGATGACGGTCGGACGAAATTCGGGATTTCCCACATCGATAATTTGTTTACCTACGATTTCCGAGCCCAGTCCGAGCTGGCGAGCAAATGTTTCATTCAGGATTACCGCATCGTTTACATCTGTAGAATAATCTCTGGAGAAATCCCTCCCCCAGAGGACTTCCATGCCGAACGTTTTGATGAAATCATAATCAATGCCGAAGACCGACGCTCTCACCGATGAAGCCGGATCCTTCCCCGGCAGATAGTAGTTCTCGTCGCCGGCAAACTCCCCTGGGACGGTGAGAGGAAGAGAAACGGAAATGACATTGGAATCCTTCAAAATATTATCTCTGAGAGCGTCATTTGTCTGCCCCCCGCCTCTAATGACAACGAGGTGATCCCGGTTGAATCCCAGATTTTTATTCTTGATATAATCGAGTTGCTGCAGAATGACAATAAATCCTAAAATCATGAATATGGAAATGGAAAATTGAAAAACAACCAGAATCTTCCGGAAGACTCCACTCTGTTTGGCAGGTCCTAATTTTCCTCTGAGAGTTTTCACTGGCTGAAAAGTCGAAAGCACAAAGGCCGGAAAACTGCCCGCAATAAATCCTGTTATGATTATGATGATGAGAAGTGCGATAAGAGATGGTGCACTGACCAGCTGCTCCAGGCTAAACTCTTTACCGGAAAGTTGATTAAAGGCGGGAAGAGAGAGCACAATGAGCAAAATCCCGATAAATGTCCCAAGGAGGGCCAATAGATTCGATTCACTGAGAAACTGTTTAATAAGCTGGTGCCTGTGCGCACCAAACATTTTTCTCAATCCGACTTCTTTGGCTCGCTTAACCGATCTGGCTGTTGAGAGATTGATGAAGTTAAAGCAAGCAATAAATAGGACCATAACTGCAACAACCGAGAAGATGTAGACATACTGGATATCTCCCTGCTGGGCGATTTCTGCTTCAAAATTCGATTTGAGATGGATATCTGTTAATGCCTGGAGCGGATATCTCCTTGTAATTCCTTCCTGTTTGTAGATCTCCCCCCATTTTTCCTCCACGACAGCCGCGATTTTTTCTTCCACTTCCGCAACATCCGCTCTTAGAAAGAAGAAGATAAGAGAAAGGATTAAAATAGACGGGATCGTTTAAGAAATCAGGGCCCGCTGGTTGATTATCATCCCTTTGTCTGAACGTGTTAATCGATAGCATAATGTTGAAGCGGAAATGAGAATTTCGGGGGACATTCTTGACAACGCCGGTGACATGTAGATCTTGATTTCCTTGTCGGAAAGGAACCGATATGGATTTTCCTACAGCGTCGACATCGCCAAAAATTTGAAGCGCTGTATCTTCGCTGAGCACCAAAGTCTGAGGATTCAGGAGAGCCGTCTGAGGATCACCGGCGATAAATTCATGGGAAAAGATAGTAAAGAAACTTGGATCCGCCGCGTAAAATTCTGGAATTTCATAGTTTTTATCACCATGTTTAAAGCTAAGAGCGCCGAATTGGAAGAGCCTGGTTGAGGCCTCAATCTCTGGTATGGCCTCCTCTAATCCCGGTGCGATTGCCGAAGGCATGCGGGCGAACACGCGGGTTTCGCCTCCGATTGTGCTGTAGGCGATAGGCCTGTAGATCCGGTCTGAGTTTTTATGATATTTGTCATAGCTCAATTCATCGTTGATATAGAGGAAAATGAGGAGACAGCACGAAATCCCGATGGCAAGTCCAGAAATGTTAATGAATGAAAGTCCTTTTTGTCTCCGCAAATTTCTCCATGCGATTAAAAGATAATTTTTAAACATTTGTATCCTCCGGCAAGTCATTCATTCTTTTAGATTACTACTTTTTCTAATTGCTGCGAGCTCATTCGAAGCCCTCATATTATGTCACATTATTCAATTTAATTCCTATTATACGTTAAGCTGTAATAAGTCCGGCTACGTCCTCCCGTTTCATGATAGAAGTGCTTAACTTTTTTGGTGACATAGTCTTTTCTTAGAAGTTGATCCAGGAAAAAATATAGTGCTCCCAAGGAATAATTCTCTTTAATTCATAAAATCCTTTTTATCCAAAAAATCAAATATACATACATTAAAGGCAAATAACATGCCAATTTCATCTTCTCGGGGTTTTTTTGCACTTATGAGACATACATGTATCATTTTTTAATAGTTGGTGTCCGTATTCGAACAGAAAACAATATTCCTCATATCAACTTTGTGACAGAGAATGGCCAAGATTCTGTTGCTTTATAATCCAGTCCTAACCTTCTGTTTTGCGTGAGAGCCGCGTCCAATTAAGAGCAGACTTTCCTTTTGCATGCTTCATTTTTGGTGCCATTAT
>CAYUXD010000098.1:0-4636 GCA_964448655.1 uncultured Eubacteriales bacterium | reverse complement strand
CAACCTCTATCTTGTTCTATAATAATAATTAGGGTGAACTTATTAAGTGTTTTTTGTGTTTAAAATGGGGAATATGGGCTTCAATGATTTATAGCTGATGAAGGGGCTTCATTCATCAAGCCCGCATTTTTAGATAGGGCTTGAGAGGCAAGTTGCTTTTTCGCTTTTTTCTAGTTAAACTTTTCTCACCAGTTATATAATAATGGGCAGATGAGATGGAAAAGAAGAGATGAACGGGCTACGCAGAATAGGCCATTTTTTTTCTCTCTGGCTCATCTGAATTTGATTAGAGGGAGGTCTAAATGAAAATTTTTTTGGATACGGCTAATCTGGACCAGATTAAGGAAGCAGCGAGTTGGGGGATATTAGACGGGGCCACGACCAATCCTACTCTGGTTTCTAAAGAGAATTTAAAGTTTGAAGATTTAATCAAGAAAATTTGCAAAATTGTGCCGGGCCCTGTTAGTGTGGAAAGTGTTTCGACAAAATCTGAAGATATCATTAAGGAAGCAAGAGGCCTGGCCAAACTGGCCGAAAATGCAGTCGTGAAGATCCCGATCTGTGTGGAAGGTCTCAAGGCGATCAAGGTGTTATCTAAAGAAAGAATCAAGGTTAATACAACCCTGATATTTTCTGCAAACCAGGCTCTTCTGGCAGCTAAGGCAGGGGCAAGATATGTTAGCCCTTTTATCGGCCGCCTAGATGATATCTCTCACCAGGGAATGGACGTAGTGGATGAAATAGTGACCATATTTAATAATTATGGGTTTGAGACAGAAGTGATCGTGGCCAGCATCAGGCATCCCCTTCACGTTGTGGAGGCTGCCTTAATGGGAGCAGACATTGCCACCGTTCCCTTTGCTGTCCTGGAGAAAATGGTGAAGCATCCCTTGACCGATATCGGGATGGAAAAATTCTTAAAAGATTGGAGTAAAGTCAAACGCTGAATAATTAATAACCAATCGAGAGAGAATAAAATGACTATCGAAAAAAAATTAGATGAGCTGAAAGAAAAAACAAAATCAGCTGAACTGGGAGGGGGCAAGCAGAGGATAGAGAAACAACACCAGGCTGGAAAACTTACTGCTCTGGAGAGAGTAAATCTCCTTCTGGATGAAGGCTCCTTCCAGGAAATGGATAAGCTTGTGGTGCATCAAAGTCGTGATTTCGGGATGGAAAAAAAGAGAATTTACGGGGATGGAGTTGTAACAGGATACGGCACGATTGATGGGCGGAAGGTGTTTATTTTTGCTCAGGATTTCACTGTATTCGGAGGCTCTTTGAGTGGAGCAAATGCAGCAAAAATCGTGAAAATTATGGACTTAGCCCTCAAAGGAGGAGTTCCTATCATCGGCCTCAATGATTCTGGAGGCGCTCGCATTCAGGAAGGCGTGGCAAGCTTAGGAGGATATGCCGATATCTTTTTGAGGAATGTTCTTGCCTCTGGAGTTATTCCCCAGATCTCGGCTATCATGGGACCGTGTGCGGGAGGCGCCGTCTATTCACCGGCCATCACCGATTTTATTATCATGACAAGAGATATCAGCAATATGTTCATCACGGGTCCGGATGTGATTAAGGCAGTGACCCGAGAAGATGTTACCATGGAAGAATTAGGAGGAGCAGACACCCACAACGCAATAAGCGGTGTTGCTCATTTTGCGGCTGACGACGAGAATCATACCCTGGCCTTGATTCGAGAGATTATCTCTTTTATCCCGGATAACAACATGGAAGACCCTCCCTTGAAGGAAACATCTGATCCTTCAGACAGGACAACCGAGGAGCTTAATTTTTTGGTTCCTGATGACCCCAATCAGCCCTATGATATTAGGAAGATCATAAGCGAGGTTTTGGATGACAAGTATTTCTTCGAGGTCCAAGCCCATTATGCCAAAAACCTAGTGATTGGCTACGGCCGCCTGGGGGGAAAGTCGGTAGCAATCGTCGCCAATCAGCCAGATCATCTGGCCGGCGCTCTGGACATAAATGCATCAGACAAGGGAGCTCGATTTGTTCGGTTTTGTGACGCCTTCAACATACCTCTCATTACCTTTGAAGATGTACCTGGGTTTTTGCCCGGTGTTGCCCAGGAGCACGGCGGAATAATCCGTCATGGAGCAAAACTCCTCTATGCTTTTGCCGAAGCTACAGTGCCAAAGATAACGGTCATAACCCGCAAGGCTTATGGAGGAGCCTATTGCGTCATGGCTTCCAAGCATATTAGAGCAGATATAAATTATGCTTATCCTACCGCCGAGATAGCTGTCATGGGTCCGGAAGGCGCTGTCAATATCGTTTACAAGCACGAGCTGGATAAAATCAAAGATTCGGCGAAGCAGAGAGAGTCAAAAGTGGAGGAGTTCAGGCAGAAGTTTGCCAATCCTTACATTGCCTGCGAGAAGGGCTATCTTGATGAAATTATCGAGCCGAAACTTACGAGGCCGAAACTTATCGCCGCCCTGGAGGTTTTAGAAAACAAGAGGGATACCAATCCTCCTAAAAAGCACGGAAACATTCCACTGTAAATACATAGGAGTTTGCTTGAGATCTGTCAGGGCTCGGTTCAAATTTTATGGGTTTGACTCATTAAGCCCATATTGTAAATGTTGCAAAGGTTTGACTCATCAAACCCACATAAACATGTAAAGGCTTGATTTATTGTAGGGGCTTGATTTATCAAGCCCACCTTATGGTTTGTGGATTTGATTTATGAAACCCACCTGCAGGATAATAGGGAAGAGAATGTCTTTGCCAGCGACCGAAGAGAGTGCGGTAATCTCATCTTTTTTTCAAAGAGAGAGAACAACGTAAACTAGAAAGGCAGGAAGCGAGAAGAAAAATGCCTAAAATGTTTAAGAAAATATTGATTGCCAACAGAGGAGAGATTGCTGTCAGGATAATCCGCGCTTGTCGGGAGTTGGGCATTATGCCTGTGACCGTGTATTCCGAGGCAGACCGGAAAGCCCTTCATGTAAAGCTGGCTGAGGAAGCTTACTATATTGGTGAATCAGTACCATCCCAGAGTTATCTCAATATAGAAAAAATAATTGAAGTCGCCAAAAAGAGCAAAGCTGAAGCTCTCCATCCCGGCTATGGATTCCTGGCTGAAAATCCCGGATTAGTGGCAAGATGCGAGGAAGAAGGAATTGTCTTTATCGGACCCCCCTCTGAACCCATGGAAATCATGGGGAATAAAACCACTTCCCGGACGAGGATGACCAAAGCCGGAGTGCAGGTTATCCCGGGCACTCTTGAACCTTTAAGAGATGAGAAAGATTTAAAGGAGAAAGCTGAAGAGGTAGGCTTTCCTGTCCTGCTTAAAGCAACTGCTGGCGGTGGAGGCAAGGGGTTGAGGTTGGTGAGGAAAAAGAAAGACCTTCTCTCATCATTCAGATTGGCCCAGTCTGAAGCGAAAGAGAGTTTTGCTGATCCTTCCATCTACATCGAGAAATATCTCGACGAGCCGCATCATATCGAGATTCAAATCCTGGCTGATAATTTTGGGAATATTGTTTGTCTGGGAGAAAGGGAGTGTTCTATTCAAAGACGATACCAAAAAGTCCTGGAAGAGACACCCTCTCCTTTCATTGATCAGGAAATAAGGGAAGAAATGGGACGTATTGCCGTGAAAGCAGCAGCTGCGGTGAACTACAGGAATGCCGGAACCGTGGAATTTGTGGTGGATAAAAAGAAGAAGTTTTATTTTTTAGAAATGAACACCAGGCTTCAAGTGGAACATCCAATCACAGAAATGGTAACGGGAATTGATCTTGCCAAGAGCCAAATTGAAATAGCAGCCGGCTTTCCGTTAAGTATTAATCAGGAGGATATAAAACCAAAAGGATTCTCGCTGGAGTGCAGAATATATGCCGAGGACCCGGACAATGATTTTATGCCTTCCCCCGGGAAAATAATTCATCTCCGTACCCCTGCGGGAGGGTTGGGTGTTCGGGATGATAACGGAGTCTACGAAGGATATGAAGTGCCTCTTGAGTACGATCCCCTGCTTTCCAAGCTGGTTACCTGGGGAAGCACAAGAGCTGAAGCCATTAATCGAATGCTCAGAGCTTTATCCGAATACCAGGTTTATGGTATAAAAACGACGATTCCTTTTTTCAGACGGGTTCTTCTTCACCCGGAATTCTTTGCGGGCGATTACAATACCCATTTCATCGCCAATCTTGAGAAGGAAAAAGACGGGGGAGAACCAGAAGAGGAGGTAGTGGCCTTGATAGCGGCAGGGATAAAAACTTACGCGGAGAGAAAATCAGGCCCTTTATCTGCACCCAAAAGAAAAGAGAGTAAATGGAAATTTCAAGGGAGATTGCAAAACTTTTCCGACAGGCTTTAAAATGAATTTTTCACTTTGGCTGGATGATAAAGAATTCAAGCTAAACTTAGAAAAAAAAGCAAAGAATGATATTCTGGTCTCTCTCGGAAAAAGAAAATATCATGTTTCTTTCGAGTTCTTAAGCTCCGATGAAATTCTTCTGAACATAGATGGCAAGATTCACAACGTTATAATCAATTCAAATGCTTTATCTCATTCTGTTTATGTAAACGGACGTTTTTTTAAGATCGAGAAGAAGTCGGTCTCGCAGATTTTAGGAAGGAAAGGAGCAAAGCCCAAGAA
>CAYUXD010000097.1:0-8066 GCA_964448655.1 uncultured Eubacteriales bacterium | reverse complement strand
GTGTAACTACCTGATCGTTCACTACTCTTAAAGGTTTTCCCCTTTTTTCTAAAAATACCATGGCGTCAACGAAATTCGTTCCCTTCCCCCAGCAGCCTGCTTCTCCATAAAGCCCACAGCTTCTTATAAGGAAATATTTCTCCAGAGTATTCTGGACGAAATACTCACCAGCTAACTTGGAGACAGCATAAACATTTAGAGGGTTAGGTTTATCCTCCTCCACATAGGGCGTCTTCTTTTTCCCATCAAAGACATAATCTGTGCTGAAATGGACTAAAGTCAAGCCAAGCTCCCGGCAAATTAGGGCAAGATCTCTGACAGCTATTGAATTAACTTGGAAGGATTTCTGGGGATTTTCTTCGCATTCATCAACTCTATGGTAGGCAGCAGTGTTTA
This sequence comes from uncultured Eubacteriales bacterium, assembly GCA_964448655.1. GTDB lineage: Bacteria > Acidobacteriota > Aminicenantia > Aminicenantales > Aminicenantaceae > SOIV01. Next base: position 7,670 of record CAYUXD010000097.1, on the reverse strand, counting down.
TGACTACATCAAGGTTAATTTTAGAAAGAGTTTCCTTTGTCTTTTCAGGATTTGTTATATCAAAATCAGGATAATAAAGATGAAAAACCTTCTCTCCTTTGAGGACTTTAACCAGATCAGAACCGAGTTGACCGTCAGCCCCGATAATTGCAATTTTCATCTTTATATATCACTATCCCTAGGACAACCATTACTAAAATTAAAATCTTGATTGATCAATTTATTATTGTATAAAAAAGGCCAAGGATTTCTCCTTGGCCTGCATGTCTCCAGGATTAACTTTTCTTGAGGTTAAAAGAGCATCCTGTAGCCGATCATTATTTTAGAATCGCCGATGAATCGTCCTTCAACAAAAATAGAGCCTTTCATCTTAACCTTGTCAATCACATCATAACCGGCATCGACAACAACCTCTGCAGTCGAACTTTGGCCCGCCCTGCTGTTTGAGGAGAAACCAGCACCAGCTCCAATATAGAAAGCCTCACCTGCATAGTAATTAAGAAGCACGCTTGCCATGCCAAAACCCCTCCAGGGATCACCGCTAAAAGTAACAGCACCTCCTCCTTCTACGATCAAATCCAATTTTCCAGGAGTAATACTATAGAGCACGCCCACTCGACCTGCAACATAGCCACCAGTACTTCCTCCTCCAAAGGCAGCCATAGGACCAACATCAACCAAGAAGAAAAGTTTCTTGAATTTTTGTTTCACCTCAACTCTGGCAGGCCCGGACACTGCCCCAAAATCATCCGTAGCGATAGCCGTTACTGCATATACACCCTCATCTTCAAATGTTTTTTCCCAGGTAAAAGGCATATCGTTATCTGTATACCTATCAACTAAATTTCCCTGCTCATCGACTATCTCAAAATCAACTTTGACAACGTCTCCATCGGAATCAGAAGCGCCCGAAGCATCAAAAGTGACAGGTAATCCAACATAATCTTCAGGAGTAGAGCTTTCCAATGCGCTGACAGGAGGAGAATTAATGTATGTTTTTGCCTCACAGGGGTTTTCAGACGGTTTGTCTTTTACGTTGAAGGCTGTCCCCTTAAAAACATACTCTCCAGGTCTATCAAAGCTTGTCTGCCATTTAGGAGAGTCTGAAGATAATGTCTGAGAAGTGATTTTATTTCCATCTGCATCAAAAACCTCTACTTCCATGGACTTAGCTTCTTGAGAACGGCTCATATCTACGGATATAGGATCATTCAGATTAGCCTTGGCAGGATTAACCATTATATCGCAGACTGCATCAGGAATAATTTCCTCAACTTTACGGAGGGCAATATTCCCGCACGGCTTGGGCATGACGAATTCATAATGATTGTAACCTTTTACCACGGTAAAAGAAAAAACTGGAAGAGGTGCCTTGCCTGCCCATTCAATGTTTTCGACCACTTTTATCTCTCCACGAGCACGAAAAAGCATCCACATCAATGTATCGCCTAGGGGCAACTGTTTTTCCTCAAAAGATGCAGTTTCTATCTGTTCAATAAAAGGCAGGTACAACTCTCCGTAGCCAGCTAAGTCGAGACCATATTTGATGTCTCCTGAGTACTTGTCGAGAATGGTTTTCATAACTTCGGGAACGGGAATCTCGCCTTTAATCCGAACAAAAGTGAAAACTCCCACTCTTTTCAGTTTCTTTGTTCCCTCTGTTTCAGCAAATGAACTCAGAGATAAAAGAATAAAGATTCCGATCATCAAGAAAACTATACTTTTACTTCTCATCTTTTCCTCCTAAGGGCTAAAAAAGACATAGTCAATGCTTTATTAATTACCTTTTTTAATTAGACGGATAAAACATTCGTTTGTCAAGAAAAAAAAGATATTTTAGTAGAACTCATCATCTTTTGATTAAATTCTTTAGTCAATCTTCCGCGGAACTAAAAAACTTTTAACAATTCTTCGGATGAGTCCGGAGTCCTTGGGGGTAGATTTTAAGGCTTTCTCAAAAAAGGGCTTAGTTTCAAGATTCAGCGAGCTGAACTTTCTCAAGAGTATTTGGGCATTAGAAATATTTATCTCAGGATGAATCTGAATTCCCCATATTGGTCTCTTTTTAATTTGAAAAGCCTGTATCTGGCAGTCTTCGGAAGAAGCAAGAACACAGAAGGCATCACTCAAATTCACTACTTCATCGAAATGACTGGAGAAGGAAAAAACCTGCCCTTTTTTCCCTAAGAGCTCATTTTCCACTTTAATCTGGACAGGAATCCAACCCACCTCAGGATGAACACATCTCTGAACACTGGATGAACCTAAAAGGGCATAGGCAAGAAGCTGATGTCCATAGCAGCTTCCGAGTATAGAGAGCCCTTTTTCCACAGCATCTTGAACCACCTCAATCTCTTCATAAACCCAGCTTTCTCTCTCTATGATAGAAGCCTCGCCGCCGCTTAAGATTAAATGCGTGTAGCCCTTTTTTAAATCAGGAAAATGGCTTTCAGTTGCTTTGAAAGAATCCCATGCAACTCCTAAATATGGCTTCCAGTGTTCTTGGGGATTGTAGATCGACGTATCTATTGAATTATCTATGAAGGCAACTTTCACTTCTTTCTCTCTCATCCCAACTCGTTTTCTTCATATTGGCTCTCCCCTAAGATTATAATTATCCATTAACAAAAAACAACTTTTTTCTATTTTATTAATATTTTCTTTGTTTTTGAGACATTGATTCTGGTATAATTCAGTTTCAACAAAGGAGGAGAAAAATTGCCTAACGTAAAACAAGAAACTGAACTCTACGTTATTACACCGGATGAGCCTGGGATATTGGGAAGAGTCCTGGGAACCTTAGCCAATGCTGCACAAAAACAAAAACCACACTCTCCCCAAACACAAAGAGGGAAAGGCAACTATATACTCATAACTACTGACAATAAAAAAGCAGAAAAAGCCCAAAAAGCAATAGCATACAAGGTGGAAACCAAAAATGTTGTTACCATCGAAATCGATGACCGCATCGGAGCTGGAGCAGAAGTAGGCGCTCTTATCGGAAATGCGGCTATCGATATCGACTATTGCTATGGAACCTCTGCTGGGGAAGTGAAAGCCCTGTTGGTGTTTCAAACGAACGACAATAGAAAAGCCGTCGAAACTCTGAGATAACCAAAGAAAAAGAATATCGCCCCTTCCTAAAAAAATGAGTTCTTCCCTTACGGGACACCTCAATCATCATTGGCCTGCTTTTGTGGCAGAGGTACTGTCTCAATGGCTGGATGATGAGGAAATATATTCCTTCATAAAAACTATAAAAGATTGGCAAAAAAAAATTGCTTTGCCTGATATAGGATTGCTTAAATTCGCTCCATTCTCTACAGGATGGTCTGTTGATAAAGTATCTCTTGTGTTGGTACCGCTTGTTTCCTCTGCAGGTATTGTTGTCTCCAAAATCTCTGAGCCCCTTACTTTATTAGGCTCAGCTGGGAAACAGGCCTTTTATAGCCTGATTAACTTCAACAGCCATTCAAATAAACTGCAATCAATTCCTGGCTTCCAAACTTCTCTCGGCCCGAAAGAGATTAAGAACCAACTCTCCCAGGTGGGGGCAGTCCTGTTTTCTCCACCGGAGCAAATGGCTTTTTTTTTAAAAAAAATTTCCGCCTCTAAAGGTACCGGCTCTTGGCAAGGTCTTCGTGATTCACTCCTGGGCTGCTTCATAAGCAGCATATTATTATGCGGAGTGAACGGAGCTTCTTTCGATATAAAAGTTGGGGAGGGCTCTTTTTTAAAAAACTCAAAGGAAGCCAGAAGCTTGGCCCTATCATTAAAAAATGTTTGCAATCGCCTGAGAATCAGCTCAACTTTTATCCTAAGTGACATGAATCAGCCCCTTGGCCAGGCTGTGGGAAATTCTCTTGAAGTCAGAGAGGTCCTGGAAGTCCTCAAAGGAAAAGGTCCTTTAGACGTTCTGAAGCTCGCGTTAGAGTTAGGAACAGAAATACTCCTTTTAGCCAAAAAGTCCTTAAACCGAACAGAAGCAAAAAGAGACCTTAAGGAGAAAATCATTAAAGGCGAGGCTCTCGAAAAGTTTAAACAAATAATTGAAGCTCAAAAGGGAAATCCTCGAATTATTGATGATTATTCTTTGCTTCCTCAAGCTAAAAATAGTATGAAAATCCTCTCCCCAAACAGGGGCTTCATTCATAAGATAATGATGAAACAAATCCGCTCCGTTTGCCTTGAATTGGAAGCAGGAGGTAAGAAACCCGCAGATTCAAGTGATCATGGACCTGGTCTTTTAATCTTCAAGAAAATTGGTGAAAAAGTAGAAAAAGGGGAAACTCTGGCCGAGGTTCATTTTAACAAGGTCAAAAATGTCTACAGGCTTGAGAAGGAATCCCAAGCAGCTTTTATGATCTTAGAAAAACCTCCTGATTTTCGGCCATTCATTATTGAAAGAATCGGAGCGAAAGTGTAGTTTAAGAAAGAATCTTTTGGCTTTTTATTTAGAAAAAAAATATCTTATATGTTAGACTGCTTTCTGTTTTAACCTAGCGAAAAGACGCGTAAATGGAAGAACACAAATCTTACGTACCCGATATAACCCCCTATAAAGATATCACTCTTAAAGCTGTTATTATCGGAGTAATATTCGGTGTCATTTTTGGCTCTGCCAATGCTTATTTAGGATTAAGGGTAGGATTAACAATATCCACGGCCATTCCCCTGGCTGTTATTTCTGTAGCTGTATTCAGAGCATTAAGTCCAATCCTCGGAAAAAGCACCATCTTGGATTGTAATATAGCCCAGACTACAGGGTCGGCCAGTTCTTCGTTGGCTTCGGGAATCATTTTTACCATACCTGCCCTGTTTCTTTGGGGCTTCAATCCAAGCCTACTCAAAATCGGCACCTTAGCCCTCCTTGGAGGAATCCTGGGAGTGCTCTTTATGATTCCCTTGAGGAGAGCACTGATTGTAAAGGAGCATGCAGTCCTCCCTTATCCGGAAGGGACAGCAGCTGCTCAAGTCCTGATCTCAGCCGATGAGGGAGGGGCAAAAGCCAAAAATGTATTTCTTGGTTTGGGAGTAGGCGCTTTTTTCAAGGCCCTTGTTGAAATTTTGAAACTCTGGCCCGAAAAAATCTATCTTAAGATTCCAGTCTTGAAAAAAGCTCTGCTCGGTATGGAACCCACACCTGCCCTTTTGGGTGTGGGCTTCATCCTGGGCCCTCGAATTGCAGGGATAATGGTGGCTGGCGGGCTTCTCTCCTGGATCGGCATTATTCCCTTGATTTCCTACTTTGGGGAAAACCTGAGTATGCCCTTGTTCCCTGAAACGGACCTGCCCATAGCTCGTATGTCTGCAGAAGAAATTTGGAGAAATTACGTTAAGTTTATAGGAGCAGGTGCGGTAGCTGTGGGCGGAATCATCGCCGTCGTCAAATCCATACCCACGATGTTCAGTGCTCTGAAGATAGGCATTAAAGACTTCAGCCTTAGCAGACAAAATGCTCAATTCCAGAAGAAAAGAACTGATACCGACCTCCCCATTACTGTTCTTGGCCTTGGAATTCTTATCGTAATCATCATACTAATACTCGCTCCCCAAATCCTCGGCATCAGTACAACCTTTCTGGTACGGCTTATAGCTTCGGTCTGCATAGTCATTTTCGCCTTCTGCTTTGTGACAGTCTCATCCAGAATCGTGGGCATGATAGGAGTATCCTCAAATCCCACATCTGGCATGACTATTGTGACTCTCCTCGGGACAAGCCTTTTGTTTTTAGCCCTGGGATGGACGGATATTTTAGGGATGGCGACAGCCCTTACTGTAGGGACAGTAGTTTGTGTCGGCGCTTCCATCGCCGGCGACATTTCCCAGGACCTTAAGGCTGGCTACATAATCGGAGCCACTCCTAAAAGACAGCAGAGTTCAGAATTGATAGGGGTATTGGCATCAGCTTTTGCCATAGCCGCAGCGGTCTGGCTTCTGGGAGAAGCCTTTTCTTTCGGGACAACAGCTCTCCCAGCTCCTCAGGCCACCTTGATGAAAACCGTTGTCGAGGGAGTACTTGGCGGCGACCTTCCCTGGGGACTAGTTTTGGTTGGAGGGGCGTTTGCGATCGTAGCCGAGCTTCTCGGGGTTCCTTCTCTTCCGTTTGCCGTGGGTATATACCTTCCTCTTTCTACTATGACTCCAGTCTTTGTGGGAGGAGCTGTTAGACAATTTATCGAGAAACAAGCCGGCAATAATGAAAAGCTTCAGGCCACAAGAAAAGAGAAAGGAGTCCTTCTCGGTTCAGGCTTTATTGCCGGAGAAGGAATCATGATGGTTTTTGTCGCTATATACGCCTATATCGCCAAAGCAAAGCCTAAAGGAATTGGCCTTGTCTGGCCAGGAAATGTGGGTGATTTCGTAGCCTTAGCAGCTTTTATTGGTCTAGTGGCCTATCTCGTTGTGAAAAGTTATAAAAAGTAATATTCATTCTCTTCTTCAAAGCGCCACCTGATTTTTAATTCTAAGCAAACCTTGTTAGATGACTTGCAAAATCCAAAAATATAAAATATATTTTAAAAATTAGAATCCTAATGGAGATAAGATGAACTCCCTAATTATAGCTTTCATCCTCATTCTATGGCTCATCCTGGGCTACAAGATATACGGGAGTTTTATCGAAAAAAAGGTTGTTCAAGCTGACAATTCCCGTCTTACCCCGGCCAGAGAATTGAGAGATGGAATCGACTACACTCCTGCAAAAAAGTCACTCCTTTTTGGTCATCATTTCTCCTCAATTGCGGGAGCAGGGCCTATCCTGGGACCTCTGCTTGGAGTCTTGTATTTCGGCTGGCTTGGTGCTCTCCTTTGGGTAGCTCTCGGCAGCATTTTCCTGGGCGCAGTTCATGATTACACCTCACTCATGACATCTGTCCAGAATAAAGGCACCTCTTTAGCCGATATCTCAGAAAAAACTCTGGGCCTGCGAGCGAAGATAATATTTTCTATCTTTCTTTGGCTAGCCCTGTCGCTGGTCATAGCCGTCTTCGCTGTCGTTGCTTCTCGGACGCTTGTTTCTCAACCTGAAATAGTCATTCCCACCTTTGGACTGATATTCATTGCTATGATCTTTGGTTGGTTGACATATAAGAAGGGCATCAATGTTGTCACCGGAACTATTATCTCTCTCCTTTTCCTTTTTCTCCTTATTTACCTTGGCAATATTGTGCCAATAATCCTTCCCGCTCAGATGATCGGGATATCCAGCCAGAATTTCTGGTTCTATATTCTGATTATTTATAGCCTCTTCGCTTCCTCTCTCCCCGTCTGGTTTCTTCTCCAGCCTCGGGATTATATAAGCACCTGGATTCTCTTTTTGGGGATCGGATTAGGCTATCTTGGTCTAATCCTTATGCATCCCTCCCTGAATGCTCCTGCTTTTGTTTCTTTCCTGAGCAAAGGCGGCAAACCCTGGGAGGGCGGTCCCCTCTGGCCCATGCTCTTTGTCATCATTGCTTGCGGCGCCATTTCTGGCTTCCACTCCGTGGTTGCCAGCGGAACAACAGCCAAGCAATTACCAGATGAAGCCAGCGGAAAATTGATTGGATACGGCGGCATGGTCACTGAAGCTGCTCTTGCAGGCCTTGTAATATTCATTGCCGCAAGTGCTCTGATCTGGGATACTTCAGGGGCAGAAAGTCAGTTTGGTTTTCAGTACCTAATGACAT
>CAYUXD010000096.1:0-8093 GCA_964448655.1 uncultured Eubacteriales bacterium | reverse complement strand
AGAGATATCAAGACGTCCATGCCGGGGAGAATTGTGAAGGTTTTTGTCGAAGAAGGGGAAGAAGTAAAAGAAGGCCAGGCTGTATTAGTCCTGGAGGCCATGAAGATGCAGAATGAGATCAAGTCCCCTCAGCCCGGGATAATAACAAAAATAAATACTGCAGCCGGCGATTCCGTGGAAGCCGGCTCCCTCCTCTTTTCTATCGAATAAGATCATAAGAACATAAGAACAGGGTCAGACTTGCAAAACTTGCGTTTTTTATTGTCGCTTGTTTTGCCCAGGAGGTCAGGCCTTTAAAAGTTGAGCTTTAATCTGCTTCTTACTTGAAGGCCTTATTTTATATGATTTTATTTTATCCCGCAAAAAACGCAAGTTTTGCAAGTCTGACCCCATTAATTCAATGACAAAGCGAAAAGTTAAAGTCAACGCAAGGAGCTACATACAAGATACTAACCGTGGTATAATAAAAAATTACCCTTAGATAGATATTTTTGACAAATCAAATAAATTTTTTGTATCAGGTTACATTTTTTCTGAGTTGTTAAAAAGTAATCATGAAGTCACATAAAAAGCTTAGATTACTCGTCGTCCTCTTCGTTATAGTCCTCTTCTTGGCAGGATCAGGGGTGGTCATCAAAAATATTCTTCTTAACCGGATAACGAAAAAAATACAATCGAGCTTTGATTACTCCCACCTTCATGTGTCTTTATTCCCTCCTGTTCTCATTTTAGAGGATGTGAGAGCACGCGCTTCTTCGCCCTTGTTTTCTGCAAAAAAAATTGCCGTGAGAATCTCCTATAGATCGTTGTTAACCAGGGAAAGACCCTTTAATGTTTCTATCGAACGCCCGATATTAAGAATCGATGGCACCTCTCCCAAAATGGATAAGGAAAAGAGAGAATTCAGCTTTTCTCTTCCATTTTCGGTAGAAGCAGGATCGATAAAGGAAGGGGAGTTCTATTTTCGGGGAAAGGAAGTGAGTTTTCAGTCCAGGAATATAAATGCCCGTTTTTTCCAGAAAAAAGGTGATTTTTCTTTTCAAGCAGAAGCAGGGCAGAATGTCTTATCACTGGACCCAACCCTGCCACTGGTAGAGGGAAAAGTAAGTCTTTCTGTCAATAGGCGCGGCAAAGAAATCATCATAAAAAGAATTGAAATCGATGGTTCTGATTTTAGCCTGAAAGCCACAGGGAGCTTGCTCAATCCGTTAAACCCTGATTTACGCCTGGAAACTTCTTTGAAAGCAAAAGCTTCATTCGTTATCGATTTTTTTCATCTTCCTTTTGATTGGGAGGGGGAGGCTGAGGGAGCAGGAATTCTTACCAGAAGCAGCGAAGGGATTGCTTTTAAAGGGAACTTTTCGAGCGAGAGTCTTGTCTTGAACAGAGTCTTCCTGGGAAAAGTTAACGGAAAAATCGATTTTAACGAAAAAGCCGCTAAAACTGTAGAGCTTAATATCCGGAAGAAATCAATGCCGCCTGAATTTGTAAGAATTCATCTGGAAGAAGATAGAATTGCGGGAGAAGCTGAAGGAGTTTATCTGGATCCAATAATGAATTATTTTTCCCTGCCCTGGCCTGTAAAGTCTCCTGCCTGGGGAAGTTTCTCGGTTGAAAACGAGAAAGTTCAAGCGGATGCAGAATTCAGGGAAGAAGATTTCGAAGCCGAGTCGGGTCGATTTCCCTTTGACGGCCGGGTCAAATTCAACTGGGACGGGAAGAATGAGTTTGCCTTTTCTTCTCAAGATCTTTCCTCTAGTTTTGGCCAGATTGACGTCGAAGGAAAAGCAGAAGTTGGGGGGGAGCTGGACATAACCATTCAAGGCGAGATCAAGGATGTAAAGCAGGCTCGGCAGTTTACTTCTGTGATACTTTCACAAAATTTCGACTTTCCCGAGATAAGAGGGAAAGGCAAGAGCAGTATTCATATCTTTGGCGATTATGATCTTCCTCAGATTAAAGCAGATTTCGTCTTTACTCCTGGAGGCTATGATAGATTCGATGTAGATTCGGTCGAAGGTGAGGTCGAGCTGATAAGGGATGAGTTTTTTGGGAGATTCAGGATAGACGATCCTTTCATGAAAGGGAGAATTAGCCTCTTCTCGAGCCCAGAAGGGCTGAAAGTCGACATTCGACTTGACCGGGGACTTGTTGAAAGAATTTTCCCGGGTTTTGACATTGATTTTCCTCTCCGAGGAGAGGCTTCAGGAAATTTTGAAGTAAAACTGAAAAATGAGGATATTCAGCTTAAAAGTACCTTCTCCAGTTCATTGCTGAATTTCGCGGACAAGAACTTGAGAGACATAAGCGGCAAACTGGAATGGCAGGGCGATGCCCTTTCTTTCTCCGACCTTCAATTTCATTTACACGGGGGAGTTGTAAAAGGAAAGGCCAGTGTAGACCTTAGAGCTGAAGATTTTGACATCGATATCAGTGGAGAGGGAATCGACCTCTCTTCCTTTTATGCTGACGTCAGGGGGAACTTGGGATTTGTCCTTAAGGGAAAAGGCGTCCTCGGTCAGGACTTGGCCCTGGGCAATTTTGAAATAAAAGATTTGCACTATATCCATCTTCAGAAAACCGAAGCAAGGGGGCAGGCGAAGCTTGGCTACTCGGAAGGAAGGCTTGGTTTAGAGTTAAACGGAAATTTTCTTCCTGGTGAAAATGAGTTTAATATTTCACTCGCTCTCCCCATCCCTGTTGATGATGAAATGTTTTCTGTTGATATAAGAGGAAGCTTCACCAATCTCGATCTCCTTCTCCCATGGAAAGGGGCCAAAGGGCGCGTTAATTATCTGGGCGAAGTTAGAGGCGGAAAAGGCTCTCCCCAGATTAAAGGAGCTATTGATTTTCAAGGATTGGTTTTTCCGCTGGAGCGGTTTGCTCATGCTTTGAGAGATTACTCCGGGCTGATGTTTGTTGAAAACAACAAGGTTTCTTTTCGCTCCCTTCAGGCCAAATTAGGCGGAGGCGATGTTCAGGGATACGGTGGGTTGGAATTTGGAAACGGCAGGGTTGAGAATATTGACCTCAAAATAGAGGGAAAAAATTTGCTTCTTTCTCCTTTAGAGAGGACCAGAGCCCTAACTGATGGCTCTTTGAATCTCATAAAGGATGCTAATCGCTTTGTTTTGGAAGGAGATTTGTTAGCTCACAAGCTTTCCTGGAGGCGTGAGGTTGATGAGGAATTTACTTTTTATTCAAGCCCTTATTATGAGCCTCGGGAAGAGCCAGGCTTTTTTGATGACCTTACTCTGAACGTTAGGCTGAGAGCAGATGATAATGCGTGGATGGAGAACTCTTTGGGCACGGTTAGAGGCAGGTTTGATTTGACTCTAACGGGCAATGTGATGACGCCAGTGGTGCTTGGCGATATCGAAGCCTTGGATGGGGATGTCTATTTTCAGGATAGAAAATTTAGAATACTGAGCGGACGCTTGAGTTTTATCAATCCTGCGGCCATTGAACCTTATTTAAGCTTTAAAGGAGAAACATACGTTAAAGATTATAGAGTGACTTTTTCTCTTGAGGGCCCGGTAGACCATCTTACTCCAGAATTGAGCTCTTCGCCCCCGTTGCCCCCAGAAGATGTCCTGGCTCTTCTAGCCTTAGGAGAGTCTTTCAAGCGCACTTATTCTTATGATACAAGCACACTGCTAACTACTTATTCTCTCGTGTCTTTTCAGCTCTCAGAAGAAGCAAAGAAGCGCGCTGAGGGCCTTTTCGTCATTGATCGCTTCAGAATCGATCCTTTTATCATGGGCTCCTCCCCTGAGATGGCAGCTCGCTTGACTGTAGGGAAAAAAATATCGAGAAACTTTTTTATTCTTTATTCTGCCAATCTCAGAACCCAAAGGGAGGAGATTGCGCGGTTAGAATGGGAACTGACGGATGATCTCTCCATTGTCGGAATCCGTAATGAAGAGGGTCGGGTTAGTATCGATGTTAAAATTCATAAGAGATTTTAGCTTCGGAGAAAGAAAACAAGCACTATTTTTTCTCCTGTTCTTCTTTATTGTTCTTTTACCCAAAGAATCTGTTTCCCTGTCTCAAAATCCCTCTCCTCTCATAGCTAAAGTTTCAGTCCGGATTGACGGCCAACCAGACGCTGAAGATATGGCAGAATTGATTCCTGTAAAGGAAGGAGAGGAGTTCTCTTTAAAAAAGATCACCAGCAGCATTAAACAGATTTACAGGACCGGGCTTTTCTCTGATGTTCAGGTTTTGAAGGAGGGAGAGCAGGAGATCCAGCTAACGTTTCTTCTTACCAGGCGGTATTTTATCCGAAAGATTATCTTTAGGGGAAAACAAAAGGTTGCTCGTAAGGACCTAAAGGAAAGCTTGTTCTCTTTATCTGAGGGGAGTTTTTTCTCCGATGAGAAGGTGAGCAAGGCTGTTGGAGAATTAAAGGAAGCTCTAACCAGGAAAGGCTATTTTCAACCTGAGATTGAGGCTTTTGCCGAGAGAGATTTCAAAAGTCCCGCGGTTAATGTGATTTTTGAGATTAGCTCTGCCAAAAGGTACATTATCAAGAAAATTGCTTTTTCAGTAGAAAAGATTCTCCCTGAAGCTGAATTGAAGAAAGAGATGAAAATCAAGGAAGGGGATAAATACGTCCCTTCAGTTCTCGAGAAGGAGCTTACAAGGCTTAAAGAATTTTATGGCTCGAAGGGCTATCAAAGGACAGAGATTGATGTCGAAGAAGTAAGATTTGATGAAAGGGAGCGGAGTGCTTACCTTTCTTTAAGGATTATCCCTCACGAGAAAATAGAGATTATTGTAGAAGGAGCGCAAGTGCCTTTGAAACTTCTGGAACCAATCTGGCAACCAAGAATATTTGAAGAGTGGGGGCTGGCCGAGGGAGAGGCAAAAATTATAGGTTATCTGAGGAAAAAAGGTTGCCTTTTTTGTTCTGTCATTTCGTCCATTGAAAAAGTGGATAATGAGATGCGCGTAGTTTATAAAGTCAGCCCGGGCAAGAAATTCAAGATCAAGGATGTTTCCTTTGAAGGTCTGGAATATTTCACTCCTGAAGAGTTAAAAGAAAAGCTTGCCTCAGAGGCAAATGCTCCTTTTTCGAGCTGGATAGACGGGGAAAAACTGTTTGGACTGCCCGCGGAGATAGAATTTCTGTATAAGACCAGAGGATATCCTGATACGAGAGTAAATTTGAATTTTTTCCCGCAGGGAAAAAAGGTAAGAGCCCATTTTTTTATCGAGGAGGGAGGTCAGGAAAAGATTGAAAAGATATCCTTTGAAGGAACAAGCCTGTTTAGCAAGGAAACCCTTCTAAAGCAAATAGGCAGTTTTGAGGGCGGATTTTTTTACCAGCCCAACCTCCAGAAAGACATAGAGAGACTTGTTAACTTTTACCTGAATCAGGGCGTTAGAGGAACTGAAATTAGGGCCAGGATTGAAAGGATAGGAGAGAATCTTTTTTCTATTTCTTTTAGTCTTAGAGAAGGGAAAAAAGTCAAGATTGAGAAAATCGTGATTACTGGAAATGTTGTTACGAAAAGACGCACTATTATCAGAGAGCTTAGAGTAAAAGAAAGAGAATATGCTCTCTATGAAAGAATACGAGAGTCGAAAAGAAGGCTTGAGAAGCTGGGTGTTTTTACAGAAGTGAAAATTGATGAAATCCCCATCTCTACTGAGAAGGAAAACTTGATCATCAGGGTCAGGGAAGGTAGGAGAAATTATGCAGGGCTGGGTGCGGGATTGGAGACCAGGAGCGAGCGCCAGACTTTTGCTCTCTGGAATAATCCGGTCAGGCTTAGAGGAACGGCCGAGTTTATCAAGAGTAATGTTTTAGGTTCAGCATCTCAGCTAAGCCTCGTCGGGCAATTCAGTTTCAAAGAAAGAAGAGAAGTTTTTTCCTGGAAACAGCCTTACTTTTTTGGGCTCCCGATGCAGACATATATGAATGCCTGGCTGGAAAGGGAAGAGCGAGAGAGCTTTACCTTCGACCGACAAGGTGTGAGTCTCACAGCCATCAAGTCTGTCTCAAAGGATCTTTTGTTCCTGACGACTATGAGGTGGGCCAGGACAAATTTTGTTATCCTGCTGATCGAAGAATCAGAAGTTGACCGCCAGCATCGTCCTTTTTCTGCAACTTCTATCTCCGGCAGCTTCATCTGGGACAGAAGGGATGAACCTTTTAATCCGGAGAAAGGGTCATTTTTAAGTTTTGTCGTGGAAAGGGCCTTTCCTCTTCTCAAGTCTGAGTCAAATTATTTAAAAAGCTTCATCAAGTATAAGCAATTTATCCCTGTTTTTTCCGGTGCTACCTTTAGCGCCACCTCCCGTCTTGGCCTGGGAGGAGGCAGAAAGCCCATTCCTATTCACGAGAGGTTTTTTGCCGGAGGCAGCAACTCTTTCCGTGGAGCAAGGTTCGACGAGCTGGGTCCAAAAGACCCGGTTTCACTAAAGCCTGTTGGAGGGGAAGCGTTGCTTTTGTTAAACTTTGAACTGACATTTCCTCTGATTTCCGGGATTAAAGATTTATCAGGGGCTCTTTTTTACGATAAGGGCAATGTTTTCGAGGATATGAGCCATTTCAGCGTGGCTGCTCTTAAGAATGCCGTGGGGGTTGGAATTCGGTATCGTACTCCTTTGGGTCCCGTACGGTTGGAAGTAGGCTGGAATTTGGATGCAGAGAACGGAGAAACAAAGCCATTAGTTTTTATCACGATCGGAAATGTCTTCTAAAAATATGCTTAGAATGAGACGATTGATTATTTTCCTCCGAGCTTTTTTCTTTCAATTAATTAAGTTTATTTTTTTACTTTTTGCAGTTTATTGTTTTTCAGAAACAGTAGACCGGATCGTGGCTGTAGTCAACGAGCAGGTCATAACATTAACTGATTTGAGGATTGCAGAGGCATTCGGCCTCTACGAGGAAGATTTCAAAGAAAAGTCTGGGGACCTTAATCCATTGATACTCGAGCGGCTGATTGATCAAAAACTAGTCATTGCTTTAGCAGGCGAAGAAATCTTTGTAGAAAACGAGGAGTTGGATTCTTTCCAGGCAAGAATAATTGAGAAATTGGGTAATGATCAGGTCCGCAGAAGGCTTGAAGAGTTTGGCCTGGATTGGCAAGATTTAAGAGGTTATATACTCGAGAAAATAGTTTATCAAAAAATCATCTCTCGAAAATTTGGCCAGCGAAATATCGTAAGTTTAAAGGAAATCGAGGACTATTACCAACAGAGCTATGTCCCTTCCCAAAGAGAGAAGGGATTGGAGTCTCAACCGATGGTGGAACTTCTCGATGAGATTGAATCCCGTATCATCCAGGAAAAAATTAAAACTCAAATTAATGATTGGATAAAAAACCTGCGGAAAAAGGTGGATATACAGAAATTATTGTAGGAATTATTGTAGGGGCTTGATCCATCAAACTGAAAAAAAGGGGACAGGCTGCTTTTTCTGTTAAAATTAAGTACATAGAGCTGTTTCGGGGCTTGATTCATCAAGCCCACCTTTTAAAATATAATCAATGGTTCATAGTTAATGTAGGGGCTTGATTTATCAAGCCCACCTTTTAAAATATAATCAATGGTTCATAGTTAATGTAGGGGCTTGATTTATCAAGCCCACCTTTTAAAATATATATATTGATGTTATATAATACCGCAAGACAAATCATCAGCTGGTAAGGAGATATGATGAGTCGTATGGCCTTCTTGTTTCCTGGGCAGGGTTCTCAAGGAGTTGGTATGGGAAAGGATTTTTACGATTTTTCGTCCCAGGCCCAGGAGATTTTTTTGAGAGCAGATGAAACTCTCGGCTTCAAAATATCGAAGCTTTGTTTTGAGGGGCCGGAGGAAGAGCTGAAACTGACCCAGAACACACAGCCCGCTCTCCTCACGGTAAGCTTCATTGCTTATGTCCTTTTGGGAAAGGAAGCTTGGATAGCAGCCGGGCATAGTCTGGGGGAATATTCGGCCCTTGTGGCAGCTGGTTCTTTAAGATTTGAGGATGCACTTCTCCTTGTTTATAAAAGAGGAATGTATATGCAGGAGGCTATGCCTGCGGGAGAGGGGGCCATGGCTGCCGTACTTGGCTGTGGTTATGAAGACGTAGAAAA
>CAYUXD010000095.1:0-8097 GCA_964448655.1 uncultured Eubacteriales bacterium | reverse complement strand
TACTTCTATCGGAACTTGATAAGTCGCTCCTCCTACTCTTCTGGACTTTGTCTCAAGCACGGGCCTCACATTCTCCACAGCTTTCTCGAACATTTTAAGGGGATCTTCCTTGACCTTCTGCTTCACTCTCTCCATGGCTGTATAAACTATTTTTTGAGCTAAACTCTTCTTGCCTTTCTTTAATATAGTATTCACGAATATGGATATAATAGTACTATTATAAAAATGGTCTGGCTGAGGTTTTCTCTTCTTTACCGTACCTCTTCGGGGCATGCCTGACTCCTTTATTCAGAAACCTTCTTTCCTTTAGGCCTTCTACTTCCGTATTTGGACCTTCCTCTCATCCTATCCTTGACTCCTTCACAATCCAGAGTTCCACGAATCACATGGTAGCGGACTCCAGGTAAATCTTTAACTCGTCCTCCTCGTATGATAACGATAGAATGTTCTTGAAGATTATGGCCTATTCCTGGAATATAAGCTGTTACCTCTATATTATTGGTTAGTCTAATTCGAGCCACTTTTCTCATAGCTGAATTAGGCTTTTTTGGTGTCGTGGTAAAAACTCGAGTACACACACCTCTCTTTTGGGGACACCTCTCCAAAGCCGGAGATTTACTTTTATACTTTTTTGGCGTCCTGCCTTTTCTTATCAATTGATTAGCAGTTGGCAATAAACGTACTCCTCTAAGTTGAGTTAATTTTGCTCATTCCAAAGGAAAAAATCCCTCGGAACGAACTTGGCGATAATAGCAGAAACAGGTTGCTATGTCAAGATTTTTGAGGCAGTTACGTCGAAATCTTACTTTGAATTTGAAGGTCTATTTCCTTCTCAACATCCTCTTCTTTCTCTGCCTTCAATTCCACATTTCGATAAAATCTGTAGCCTGTTCCAGCTGGGATAAGCCTTCCCATAATTATATTTTCTTTCAATCGGCTCAGATGGTCAACTTTACCATATAAGCTTGCCTCTGTGAGCACCCGGGTTGTCTCTTGAAAGGAAGCAGCGGATATGAAACTATCTGTACTCAATGCACTTTTGGTAATTCCCAGAAGGAGAGGCCTGGCTTTTGCTGGCTTCCCGCCCTTTTTGATGATTTTTTCGTTCTCCTCTTGGAAAACAAATTTATCTACCTGCTCGTCGACTAAAAACTCTGTATCTCCGGATTCCTCAACCTTTACCCACCGCAACATCTGACGGATGATGATTTCAATATGCTTATCATTGATGGCCACTCCCTGGAGCCTATAAACTGCCTGAATCTCCCGCAAAAGATATTCCGCCAACTCCTTTTCTCCAAGAACTCTCAAGATATCATGAGGATTCACAGGACCATCCATCAAGGGAGTTCCTGCTTTAACCCTCTCTCCCTCACCCCCGCTCAAATGGGCTCCCTTTGGAATGAAGTATTCCTTTTCTCCAACTCGCTCATTCTTAACGATCAGTTTTCTTTGACCTCTAACAAGACCTCGATATTCCACCATCCCATCAATCTCGGAAATAACTGCAGGCTGTTTAGGCCTCCGGGCTTCAAAAAGCTCCTCTGCTCGAGGCAAACCTCCTGTAATATCCTTGGTCCGAGCAACTTCTCGCGGTATCTTTGCCAGAATATCTCCCGCATATATTTTATCCTCGTCCTTAACCTCCAGATTTGCCCCAGAAGGAAGGAAATATTTTCTGAGAACTATAGGTCTGTTTTTTTCATCTCTCTTTCTTGCTGATGTGATTTCGATACGAGGCTGCATTTTTTCATCTTTCGGCTCAGTAATAACTCGGCTGACCAATCCTGTGAACTCATCCTGTATCTCTTCCATGGTAACCCCGAGAACTACATCATGGAAGCGCACAACTCCTGTGTCCTCGGTCAGAATGAACGTGTTAAACGGGTCCCACTCAGCAAACTCATCCCGGGCCTTCACCTCTTCTCCATCATTAACTAATACCTTAGCTCCGTAGGGAACCTGATAATGCTCAATCTCTCTTCCCCGATGGTCAAGGATGGCTATGTTGGCGCTTCTGTTTACAACGACTAAAGACTCTTCCTTATTAATTACAGATTTAAGGTTGTTGAATCTGATAACTCCATCATTTTTTGCTTCAAGTTTGGACCTCTCGGCTCCTCTCATCGCAATTCCGCCAATATGAAATGTTCTCATTGTCAACTGGGTACCTGGCTCTCCGATAGATTGAGCAGCAATGATCCCTGCTGCTTCTCCGAGTTCGACAAGTGAACCAGTTGACAGGTTGCGACCGTAGCAAAGCTTGCACACGCCTTTCTTACATTCACACGTCAGGAGAGAGCGGATTTTCACCTTTTCAACACCTAGCTCCTGAAACTTCTGCGCAATCTCCTCGGTAATCTCTTCATTCATATCTACAATTGTCTCATTTGTATCAGGATGCAGAACTCTCTCCAAAGAGGTTCTGCCAACGATTCTATCCACAAAGGGTTCAATAAGTTCTCCATTCTCGACAATGGCGGTGACATTTATCCCTTTCAGAGTGCCGCAATCATGCTCATCAATAATAACTTCCTGGGAAACATCCACCAGTTTCCGGGTTAAATAACCAGAATTCGCAGTCTTTAAAGCTGTATCAGCCAAACCCTTACGCGCTCCATGAGTAGAGATAAAATACTGCAGAACGTTCAGCCCCTCTCGCAAATTTGAAATAATCGGAGTTTCGATAATCTCACCTGAAGGTTTACTCATCAGACCTCTCATCCCGGCAAGCTGGCGAATCTGTTGTTTGTTCCCTCTTGATCCAGAATCAGCCATGACAAACAGAGAATTTAAATCCTTCCCTTCATAGCTTATCTTTCGCATTTTCTCGATCATCGCATTGGAGACTTTGTCCGTGACAGCTCCCCATATTTCCACGACTCGATTAAACCTTTCTCCAGCTGAAATTGTGCCTTCTCTATAAAGACTCTCGATTTTTTGGACTTCCTTCTGTGCCTTCTCTACTAATTCAGATTTTTCTCGTGGAATGATAAAATCATCTATCCCCAGAGAAAAACCGGCAGATGTCGCATGATTAAAACCTAATTCCTTCATCTTGTCCAACATATCAATTGTAGGATCAGGTCCCTGCTTCAAGTAGGTGTAAAAAACTAAACTCTCCAGCCCCTTCTTCTTCAGCATGCCGTTAATAAAAGGGATTCCCTCAGGAAGAATACCGTTGAATATTATCCTTCCGGGAGTTGTCTCGATACGTTCACTACGTATTTCAGTAATAGGGCAAGTCAGAACTGCCTGATCATCATAATAAGTAGATAAATTCATGAAGGAGCCATTAAAGCGCAACTTTATTCGTGCATGAAGGCTAACCTCTTTATTTTCAAGGGCTAATAAAACATCATCTTCAGAAGGGAAAATGCGCCCTTCTCCCTTTATTCCCTTTTTTTCTAAGGTCAAATAATAACAGCCTAAGACCATATCCTGACTGGGGATGGCAAGAGGTCTACCGTGAGCTGGCGAGAGAATATTTTGTGTGGAAAGCATCAATGTTTGAGCCTCAACCTGGGCTTCAACAGAAAGAGGGATGTGAACAGCCATCTGATCTCCATCAAAATCAGCATTAAATGCAGCACAGACTAAAGGATGAATCTGGATAGCTTTTCCTTCGACTAAAATTGGTTCAAACGCCTGGATCCCCAAGCGATGAAGAGTGGGCGCTCGATTCAACAGAATAGGATGCTCTTTAACTACCTCTTCCAGATAGTCCCATACCTCAGGCCTTTCTTGCTCATGCCATTCTCTGGCAACTTTCACACTTGGAACCAATCCTTCTTTCTCTAACTTATGAAAAATGAAAGGCTTAAATAATTCCAGTGCCATCTTTTTAGGAAGCCCACACTGATTCAACTTGAGTTCTGGCCCAACAACGATAACAGATCTTCCCGAATAGTCGACTCGCTTTCCAAGGAGGTTCTGGCGAAATCTTCCCTGCTTTCCTCTCAGAGCTTCGCTTAAAGATTTCAGGGGCCTCCGATTAGCTCCAAGATGTACTCTGCCCCTCTTTCCGTTATCAAAGAGTGCATCTACAGCTTCTTGAAGCATTCTCTTTTCGTTCCGAATGATCAGTTCTGGTGCTCTTAGCTCGATCAGTTTTTTCAACCGGTTGTTTCGATTTATGACCCTTCTGTAAAGATCATTCAAATCAGAAGTGGCAAAACGCCCCCCATCCAACCGGACTAATGGCCTCAGATCAGGAGGGATGACAGGGATGATATCCAGAATCATCCATTCAGGGCGGTTCCCTGACTTTTTGAGAGCCTTAAAAACTCTCAATCTCTTTGCATATCGAAGCTTTCGCTGCTGGGAGGCATCTTTTTTCATGAGCGTCCTTAAGCGCTCTGCTTCTTTGTTTATGTTTATTTTATCAAGAAGTACTTTAACAGCTTCAGCTCCTAAAGAAACCTCGAAATTATCTCCGTATTTTTCCCGGGCATCCTTATACTCCTCTTCAGTAAGAAGCTGGTTTTCTTTGAGCGGTGTGTCTCCCGGATCAATCACGATATGGGATTCAAAGTAAAGGACCTTCTCTAAATCTTTGATGGAAAGGTCTAACACAAGGCCGATTCTGGATGGCGTCCCCTTAAAAAACCAGATATGGGCCACTGGAGAAGCTAATTGAATATGGCCCATGCGCTCTCGCCGAACTTTTGATTTGGTTACTTCAACTCCGCATCTCTCGCAAATAATGCCTCTGTATTTCATCCTCTTGTATTTCCCGCAGAGACACTCATAATCATTTATAGGGCCAAAAATCTTTGCACAAAAAAGCCCGTCCTTCTCTGGCTTGAATGTCCTGTAATTGATTGTTTCAGGCTTGGTCACCTCTCCCCATGACCAGCTTTTTATTTTTTCAGGAGAGGCAATACTGATTCTAACTCGGTCAAAATCGACTCTGGGGTTTCCTCCAATAGACTGTCTTGTTTCCATTATTCATCTCCTTTAAGAATTTGGGGGACGTCAATTCCCCAGGGCAATATTTCCTCTTTCTCTTCTTCTTTCTCCAATTCTACATTCAGACAGAGGCTCTGCAGCTCTCGAATGAGAACATTCACCGATTCAGGAAGCCCTGGAGTAAACTCCAGATCTCCTTTGACAATAGCCTCGTATATCTTGGCTCTTCCTTCCACATCATCTGACTTAGCTGTCAAAAGTTCCTGAAGTGTGTAAGCCGCCCCATAAGCTTCCAAAGCCCACACTTCCATCTCTCCAAAACGTTGTCCGCCGAATTGAGCTTTTCCTCCTAAGGGCTGTTGGGTAATCAGAGAATATGGACCAGTGGAGCGGGCATGAATTTTGTCGTCAACAAGATGATAGAGCTTCATGATGTAGATATAACCTATGGTTACCTCATGGTCTAACAATTCACCTGTTATGCCATCATAAAGAGGAACCTTCCCTGATTTAGGCAAACCTGCTTTAACGAGAAGGTCTTTTATTTCCTGCTCTGAGATTCCATCAAATACTGGGGTAGAAATCCAAAGGCCAAGCTCTTGCGCGGCCCAACCCAGATGAGCTTCTAATATCTGTCCAACATTCATTCTCGATGGCACTCCAAGGGGATTTAGGACAATTTCCACAGGGGTTCCATCGGGCAGGCGAGGCATATCTTCTTCAGGTACTATTTTGGCAATGATCCCTTTGTTTCCGTGGCGACCGGAAACTTTATCCCCAACAGAAAGCTTTCTTTTCATTGCTATGTGGACTTTAATAGCTTGAATCACACCCGGAGCTAACTCATCACCCTTTTTAAGGCTATCAACTTTTTCTTTAAATATGGACCTTAGAGCTTCAATCTGGCGCTTAACTTTTTTCTCAATATCCCTTATTTTTTTATCCCGCTCTGGATTCGCTTTTAGTTTCAATTTAGGAGTGACTTCGGGTTCCAGTTTATTCAATATTTTATCGTCTAATTTCCCTCCCTTCTTCAAGACCAGATCCCCAACCGTCAGATCCTTCTCAATCTTTTCTCCCTTGATGACAGCTTTTATCTTCCTTAATCTTTCTCCTTCGAGAATGCTTATTTCATCATCCAAGTTTCTCTTCATTTTAGCTACTTCTTCTTTTTCGATCGCTTTAGCCCGAACACCCCTCTCAATACCCCGCCGAGAGAAAATCCTCACATCGATGATTGTGCCCTCTACCCCTGGAGAACAATAAAGAGAAGCATCTTTGACATCCAGAGCTTTCTCTCCAAATATTGCTTTAAGAAGCTTTTCTTCGGGAGATAACTGGGTTTCTCCTTTAGGCGCAACTTTCCCGACTAATATATCTCCAGACTTTACGAGAGCTCCTGTCCTCACTATTCCATTTTCATTTAAATTACTGAGGAGCTCTTCGGGAACATTGGGAATATCACGAGTTATTTCTTCTGGACCTAATTTCGTATCCCGGGCTTCTATAGTCTCCTCGACAATATGAACAGATGTGAAGATGTCTTCTTTAATTAATTTCTCGCTGACAATGATGGCATCTTCAAAGTTATAGCCTCTCCAAGGCATAAACGCGCATAAAATATTGCGACCAAGGGCTAATTCACCCATATCTGTACAGGAACTATCCGCCAAGATTTGACCTTTGATGACTCTATCTCCTTTTCTAATAATAGGTCTATGATTAACGCAGGTATTCTGGTTTGTTCTTAAAAATTTTATCAGGAGATAAAGGTCTGTTCCCAAGTCGTATTCCTTGGCGTCTTCCTTTTCATCCACACGAACCAGAATTCTCTCCGCATCAACAAACTCAACAACTCCCGTCCGTTTACAGATGATGACATCTTTTGATCCCCGAGCTACAAGATGCTCCATCCCTGTACCAACAAAAGGCGCCACTGGCCTGAGCAGAGGAACAGCTTGTCTCTGCATGTTTGATCCCATAAGGGCACGGTTAGCGTCATCATGTTCTAAAAAGGGAATCAAAGAAGCGGAAAGGGAAACGAGCTGCTTAGGAGAAACATCGATATAGTCTATTTGGTCACCTGGTATAAGTTTAAAATTACCTGCTTGTCTTGCACTTATGAGTTCATGGATAAAATATCCTTTCTCATCAACCGGAGCGTTGGCTTGGGCGATGTTGTACTGCTCCTCTTCCCAGGCTGTCAAATAAAAACAGCATGGCTCTATTACAGGTGATTGCTTACTTTTTCCTTCTTCTGCTTTTCCTACTTCTTTTAGAAGCATGTCTTTCTCGACAATATCTCCGACTTTATGAGAACTCACTCCAGGATGAAGAATTTTCACATAATCTACTATTCTCCCGTTTTTAACTTTCCGGTAAGGGGTTTCGATAAAACCAAAGTTATTCACCCGTGCATAACAACTCAAAGAAGAAATCAAACCGATATTTGGTCCCTCTGGAGTTTCAATAGGACAGATCCGGCCATAGTGAGAGGACTGAATATCCCTCACTTCAAAACCTGCCCTTTCTCGACTCAATCCTCCTGGCCCCAAAGCACTCAATCGTCTCTTATGGGTGACTTCTGCTAGACTATTTATCTGATCCATGAATTGAGAAAGCTGTGAACTTCCATAAAATTCTTTCAAAGCTGCAATAACAGGCTTTGAATTGATAAGATCTTGAGGCATAGCCGAGGCCAAATCTGAAGCCACGGTCATCTTCTCTTTTATGGTTCTTTCCATACGAGTCAACCCGATCCGAAAAGCATTCTCCACGAGTTCTCCTACCGAACGGACACGGCGATTTCCTAAATGATCAATATCATCCAAACTCCCTTCCCCGCTGCGGAGACGAAGCAGATATTTGATTACATCAACAAAATCTAAGGGAGACAAGGTTTTCTCTTCTAAGGAATGATCCAGAGATAATTTGATATTCATCTTCAAGCGGCCGATCCGAGAGAAATTGTACTTCTGGGCGTTGAAGAACAGGTTTGTGAACAAATTGTGAGCGCTTTCCATCGTATGAGGCTCTCCAGGTCTCAGCTTTCTGTAGATCTCAGCCAGGGCCTGGTTGGTATATTTGTTTGAATCTTTTTTCAATGTGTTAATAATGATATAGCAGAATTTTTGATTTTATGTGATAAATATTTTAAATTGGTCTTTTATGGTTTTTAGTTTCTTT
>CAYUXD010000094.1:0-8126 GCA_964448655.1 uncultured Eubacteriales bacterium | reverse complement strand
GATTCTGCTCGGAGCATTCAGCAAACAGGCGATGGAGGTTATATAGTCGGAGGACACACTGAATCATTTGGTGCTGGATTGAGTGATATCTGGATTTTAAAACTGGACTCAAATGGGTCCGTTGAGTGGCAGCAGACATATGGAGGAAGTTATGATGATGCTGCTTGTTTCATTAGCCAGACAAGCGATGGAGGTTATATTATAGCAGGAAACACTGAATCATTTGGTGTTGAATTGATCGATATCTGGATTTTGAAGCTAGACTCGAACGGATCCGTTGAATGGCAGCAAACATTAGGGGCAGATGAGTATGATTTTGCTAGTTTTATCCGGCAGACAAACGATGAGGGTTATATTGTCGCAGCCTATAGTTATTCCTTTGTTGCCTACTGGACTGAGGGCTGGATTTTAAAGTTAGACTCGAATGGAGCTATTGAATGGCAACGGACATACGGAGCAAGCAGCCACGGCGCGAGTAAAAATGAATCTGATTTTTTTTATTCCATTAGTCAGACAGGCGATGGAGGTTATATTGCTGCAGGTGCCACTTTCTCATTTGGTGCCGGAGTGAATGATGCTTGGGTTTTAAAGCTTTACTCCAACGGAGATATTGAATGGCAGCGGACATATGGATCAAGTGAATCTGATTCTTCTAATTCCATTCGGCAGACAGACGACGGAGGCTACATTGTTGCAGGTGCCTCTGATTCATACGGAGCTGGGGGGTCTGATTTTCTTGCCTTAAAACTCTACTCAGATGGAAATGTTGATCCACCCTGTGGACTGGCAGGAAGCTCTGAGGCAACAATCGCAGACACTTATATTTCACCTGAGAATACAAACATAATTCCTCAAGCTACCAATATAACATCTTTCGAGACAAGTGCATCTCCTTATGAAACTGACGCGGGTGTCTATTTTATATGTCCACCTCAAGAATATACTCTTAATATACGTTCTGATTATGGAGGGACAACTGATCCTTCACCGGGGAGTTACAGATATGAAGTCGGAGAGGTTGTTACCATAACCGCAAAAGCTGATTCTGGGTATAAATTTAGCGAATGGAACGGAGATATTACGGGCAAAGATAATCCCATCACAATAACAATGGATTCGGATAAATCTGTAACAGCCGATTTTAAGAACGCCTGTTTCCTGGCTAAAGTATTCTCCGGTTCCTCGTTTTATGCCCAATTAGAGAGCCTGAGGGATTTCAGGGACAAATATCTTATCTCTAATAGATTTGGGCGTTCATTAGTCAACCTATATTACAGATATTCACAAATTTTTGCGGGGGGAATTGAAAAACACAAAGCCTTAAAGTTCCCTGTTCGGACCAGCCTTCTGCCTCTGGCAGCTTTCAGTTACTCGATGGTTCACCTTGGTCCGATAGCTTCTGCAATTATTTTTCTTTTGATTTTCGTTATTCCAGCTTTTCTTAATACGCTTTTTCAAAGGAAATTGAGCCGGGTGAAGACTAACAAAGCATAAGAAGCAAAATTCCTTAGATATAAAAGACGTTAAGAACGCAAAAAGCAAATTCTTATAAATTTATGTTGAATCTATTTTTAGCTTAGTCATATTATAATATATAATGTAAATATTGTGCTCGTTTTAACATGTATTTCAAAAAATTAATTGGAACCTTCCTTAACCTTCCTTTAAGATCCAAGTTTTTTCTAAGTTTTCTTGTGGTTATTTGTTTTGGGGGGGTATTATCGCTCATTTTTGGAACAAGACTCGAGCACAAAACCATTTTTTCTCTTGCTCAGGCCAAGGTCAAACATGATTTAGCCTCTGCCTGGATGGTTTATTACGAAAAGCTTAATGACATAAGAGACATTGTCCGATTAAATTCCACCCGTGAATCCATACAAAAAGCCATAAAAAACAATGAAAAAGAGATTCTCAAAAGATATCTCAGCCGCGTTAAAAAAGAATTTAATTTAGATATATTATCCCTGACCGATGCTCAGGGGAACGTGATTTTAAGAACAACACAATCTGATAAATGGGGAGATAATCAGTCAAACGACTCCTTAGTCAAGCGAGCTCTGAAAGGAGAAACAGCAGCAGCCACTCAAATCATTCCAAGAGAAGAATTGCTAAAAGAAGGAAAAGAACTTGCTGAACGTGCTTATTTAAAGCTAATCCCTACTCCCAAAGCAGCGCCTCAAACTGAGGATTACGAAGGGAACGGAATGATGCTTAAAGCTGCAGCACCCCTTATCGATGAAGATGGGACTATACTCGGAGCGTTATACGGAGGAATTATTCTAAATCGAAACTATGAAATTGTGGACAGAGTAAAAGAGATTGTATACAAGGGTGAAAAATATAAAGGGATAGAAACCGGCACAGCCACCATTTTCCAACATGACTTAAGAATCTCCACTAATGTCAAAAATGCTAGCGGCGAGAGAGCCATAGGTACCCGTGTTTCAAAAGAGGTTAATCAGGCAGTATTAATAGAAGGAAAGCCATGGATTGGCCGAGCGTTTGTAGTCAATGACTGGTATATTACGGCTTATGAACCCATAAAAAACATCGATGGGGATATAATTGGTATTCTTTATGTGGGGATGCTGGAAAAGCCCTATATTGATTTAAGAAACAACGTCATGATCACGTTCACAGGGATAGCCGTTCTCTGCGTTGTTCTTCTTCTCTCCATCCTTTTCTTTATCACCTCAACAATCATTCATCCTATTCAGGGTGTAGTGTTTGCCACAAATAAAATAGCCCAAGGAGACTTGGACCATAAGGTTGAAATAAATTTTCGCGATGAAATAGGTCAGTTAGCTCAATCATTTAATAAAATGACCGAGAACTTGAAAAAGGCCAATGAAAAGCTTATCAAATGGGGCAAAACTCTGGAAAAGAGAGTGGAAGAAAGAACAAAGGAACTTCGTAAAATGCAGGATTATTTGATCCAATCAGAAAAATTGGCTTCTCTGGGTAAAATGTCTGCTGGCGTGGCTCATGAAATCAACAATCCTTTAACTTCTATTTTGATCAATACCCATCTTATGCTAGAAAAATTAGAAAAAAACCATGCTTATCACGAATACCTCAGTTTAATCGCCGATGAAACAACAAGGTGCACAAATATTGTTAAAGGATTGCTTGAATTCTCACGCCAGAGCCCCCCACAGAAAGCTTATGCAGATATTAACGAAATTATTAGCCGCACGCTCCAGCTCCTCGAAAACCAGGCTTCCTTTCAAAACATAAGCATAATAAAAAAGCTAAACCAGCACTTGCCTCAAATTAAGGTCGATAGAGATAAAATCGAGCAGGTTTTCTGGAACCTCATGATCAACGCATCAGAAGCAATGCCTAATGGTGGCACTTTGAATATAACCAGCCAATTCTCGACGGACAAAAAATACATTGAAATCGCGTTTGTCGATACTGGAAAGGGCATCTCTAAAGAAAATATAAATAAATTGTTTGATCCATTTTTCACCACTAAAAGCAGCGGCACTGGCCTCGGTCTGGCTGTAAGCTACGGAATCATTGAACAGCATGAGGGAAAAATAAAAGTAAAGAGCGAGCTGAGTCGGGGATCCGTATTCACCATTAGCTTACCCATTGAAGGTTAAACTGATAATCAAAAAAAGGAGGCATAAATGTCGGGAAAAAATAAGAGAAAAATCTTAGTTGTCGATGACGAAATAACAGTCTGCAAGAGTATCTCTCGGGCACTTGTAACTGAAGAATATGAAGTCGATACTGCTTTGAGTGGGGAAGAAGCTCTTAAAAAAGATTTGAAAGAATGCTACGATTTAGTCATCACTGATTTAATGATGCCCGGAATTAGCGGGTTGGACCTTTTAAAATCATTAAAAGAGAAAAGGACTGAAGTCATTGTTATCATGATTACAGGTTACCCTGCCATAAAAACAGCCGTTCAATCGATTAAAATCGGCGCTTTCGATTACATCCCAAAGCCTTTTACTCCTGCGGAATTAAGAAGTTTGGTTTCTCGGTCTTTTAAAAAAATAGAAAGCGAGGGAAAAGCCGAAAAAGAGCCACCTCCGCCCAAGATGCCCTCCGGTCTTCATTACATAATCGGCCATACTTGGCTCCGAAAAGAAGGAAATGGCCTTGTTACTGTAGGTGTTGTTGCAGACTTTCTTAAACCGGTGGGAATTATTACTCAACTCAAGCTGCCTCAGGAAAATGAAAATGTCGCTCAGGGCCAAGAATGCGCCTTAATCACTGATGCTGAAAGATTCACTCATCGCATATGGTCTCCGGCCACTGGGAGAGTCCTCGAGCTCAATGAAAGGTTAAAAGAGGACTTTTCTTTATTAAGAAGGGACCCCTATAACGATGGATGGGTTTTCAGAATAGAACCAACCGATCTCCAAGAAGATCTGAAAGGTCTTATTGTTTCAAAATAGAATCTTTTTTATTTCATATTGATGATAAAGCAGCCACTTAAACGCCCTTCCCTGCAAAATCTTATCCAGGCTGGGAAAGTCATTATTAGTGAATTTGATCCGAAAAAATTCACCTATCTCAATTCAAAAGGGGAATGGCAAGAAAATTCTGAAACTCTAATCGATCGAATTTCAAACGAATTGCTCTATCAAACGTGGAGGCCGGGAGAGGAGAAACAGTCCTTATTTATCCAGAACGTTTTCTCTCTTTTTGCAAGTGATAGAGCTTGGCTCATTACTAAAAAAATAAAACTGGCGCGTTTGGAAAAACCTAAAATTAGCCTGAAGAGCCTAAGCGAAGATGAGATTGATAGAAACATCATCCGATTCTATTCTTCGGGAGGCCGTTCAGAAAAACTTCACTCCTTTTTAATCATTCATGATGTCTTAGCGTGGTTACTCCACTATGAAGCTATCCGTCTAAACGCTATAATTTTTGTTCCTGATTGGGATGGATCAGCAAAAGCCCAGAAAAGAGAATCCATAAAACAGCTTCAAGCACTGAATCATTTTTTAAGCTGCCTTTCAAACGGAAAAGAAAATAAAGGATTCATTTCCGATATTTTAGATGAGTTAAAAAAGGCATCTCCTGATATAATCGCGCCGATTCCCAAGATGATTTCAGAAGAAGACAGACTGATGAGAACCATCAGCGAGCTTCTCGAGAAAGGGAAGGACTCAGACCAAAGAGAAGAAATTTTTTCTTTGATCATAGAAAAGATTCAGCCATCTATGGGAATTGTGACTCTCGCTTCTCCTGCTCTCTTGCGCCCTTGTCTTCATTTGCTGATGGATGAGAGGATAGACGTTTCAAGCGGCATCCAGTACAACGCCTCTGTCGCTCTCAGTATTCTCCAAGACCCCCGGTCCACTGAGACATTGTTAAAAGCCTTGAATTTTTTCCCTCCGTATTACTCAAAAATAAGAGAAAATCTAATATACACCCTCGGTAATCTAAAAGAAAAAAAAGCAGTCAAGGCCATAGCCCGGGTCTTAGAAGAGCCTGATAAAATTGGCCCTTGTCAAGGCCATGGAAAAGGAAAAATTCATCCTATTCTCGAGCAAAAGGAAGAAGCTCTCTGGGCGCTGGGAAAAATTGGCTTAGAATCGATCCAGCACCTTTCTAATCTGATCAAATATGAAGATCATCCCTCAGCAAAACCAAAGACATATTTAGCGTGGACATTAGGAGAAATCGGAAAAGCTCAGAAAGAAAAACTGGGAGGAGTGAGTGCTGACATTGCTATTACTTTACTAAAATTATTAAAAACCAAGAACAAGCAGATCTTTGAAGAAACTGTAAGCGCCTTGAGAAAAATTGATATGCCTGAATTCAGCCATTCTCTCTATCTTTATAACATCGGAGCAGTGAGCACCCTGGGCCTCAAGCCTGCCCAGAAGGGACTTTATGAACTTTCAGAAACACTGCATTACATGTTTCATTCTAAAAAGACGACCATCATGGCTGTTAACGGAGATTCGGGTACAGGGAAAACATATTTCTGTCAATCGATTATCAATGGATTCGGCGATTTAAAGCCGGACGAAATACTCTATCTGATGCGTGACAGAAAAAAAGATCAAAAAATATTTAACCGAATTCTGGGATTGAAGTGGCTAAAAAAATACATTGAGTCGATCTACTATCAAGACTATCCTTTTTCTGAGGAAGATCCTGATGAGTTCTTCCGACAATTCCTCGAGAAAAATTCAAATAAAAAATTGATCATTTTGGATGGCTGCCGCGATCAGCACTATTTTCAAAGAATTATTGACCTGTTCTATTTTAAGGGAAAATTAGATATTGAGGTGAATTTCAGGGCGACTTTATCCACAAGGAGGTTGAACTTAGAAGAAAGGGAAATTGCCCTTGAAAGTGTTGATACTCATCTATCGTTTCTCGAGGAACCGGCTCTTGAGGATACGCATTTCTATCAGGAAGGTATTGTTTTATTGTACGACCTTGACAACTCCATTTCCTCTCGTCTGAACAGCCAGGAAACAAAAGAATTATTTGAAAAGAGAAAAGTAGATTCCTGGGGGGACTTGATAAGAATCGGCGACTTCAAACAAGAGTTAAAAACCTTAAAAATTGAGCCTGAAACACTATCTATTAGACAGTTAAATTTCTCTATAAAAAGTGAAGCATGGCCAAAATCAAGCACCAAACCATTTTCTCCTGAAGAGAGAAAATTTAAAGCAAAATTGAATGAAAATTTAACGAAGCACCCAAATCTTCTTCAAATCATTGATACGGACGACTTAAAGCCAGAGCAAATCAGATTTTATGCCAGGGACCAGATTTCAGGCATAGGGGAAGAAGGAAGTGTTTTTGTTCTCACTTTTCTTGACAATCGAATATTATACACATTTGTGGAAAAAAGCACAGACATAGAATTACTGGGTCGAGATATCTTCCTGATAAATCATAGGGGAGAGATAACGGGTGTTTCCTTTGAAAGGAATGAAATAACTGAGCTTGGAAGAACAGATTCTCCTGCCCTGTCGATTGTATCTTTTCCAAAAGACAAGATTATTACCGGACACAAGGATGGGTCTATCAGAATCTGGGATTTTCTGAATAAAAGTGTCCTTATCTTAGAAGGCCATCGTGAGCCTGTATTATCCTTAGCCATGGACTATTGCGGACGGATTTACTCTGGAAGCAAGGATCAAACCCTCAGACAATGGGATATGGAGAAAGGCAAAGTAAAGATTGCTGAAAACTTGGGCGGGAATCTATCCCTCATTAAGCTCTATCCGCAAGGGAGAATATTGGCCGTCTCAGAATCAAATGGCAGTGCTTATAAATTAAAAGAAAATTTTGTCGACAAAATTATCATAATAGACTACAAAAATGAGACTTCTCAGGTGATTCCATCCCCTTTTAAGAAAACAATCTCCAGCATTATTGTCTATTTTGATGGAAGAATCTTTGCCGGTCTCTCACCTTTGAAAAGAAAAAACAAGGAGAGAGATGGAAACCTGGTCATTATCTCCCCCAAAGAAGATGGCTTCGGATACAGGGCCTTGAGCGGACACAGTATGGAAACTAAAGGTTGCCTCGCTGTGGGACCTAAGATAATTACCTGCGGAAGGGAAGCTCCGGAAAATTATAGTATTCGTTTATGGGGAACAGAATTTTATGTCCGAATGGAGCTGAGTAAATTATTTCTTCAACCATCTTAAACTTTCATTATTAATGGACTTCGCCTGCTCATTGATTGTGGGTTCTATAAGGAACGGATCCTTTCCCTCTTCCGATCATTGAAGAACAGGACAAAAGTGTACGCTCCAAAGGCTGAGCGCAGATGGTCAAGAAGGTCTATGAGGTTGATTCGCTCGTGTGTCCGGAATGCCAGGGGCAGATGAAAGTTGTTGCTTTTATCACGGATTACACTGTCATGGACAATATAGGGTCACATTCTGTGACATGTCACATTCCTATAATTTATTGTATTTCAATTGCTTAGGCCAGATACTACGGAAAATTGTGACATTTCATTCCAAATTTCTAATTTAAGATCTTAGTTTTATTTTTTAATCTTTTTTAATTGATTTTAGTTTACATCTCCTCTAAATCCTGATATGCAGCAAGTAAAAATTCATTGCATTTATCTAACATTTCAACTGCTTTATCTAATTGTCCCGCAACTGATCCTAATCCTTTTTCTA
>CAYUXD010000093.1:5331-8264 GCA_964448655.1 uncultured Eubacteriales bacterium | reverse complement strand
AACAAAGTGGCTAATTTCAAATACACAAAATTCTCGACCGATGTCAGCTTCTCAAACTCGCAGTTCAATAAAGAAGCCAATTTCAAGTACACAAAATTCCCTGAAGCCGTTAATTTTGACAAAGCTACTTTCCAGCAGCTCGCGAATTTCAAATACGCAAAATTCCCTGAAGGAGTGAACTTTGAAGATGCTCAGTTCAAGGGAAACGCCGATTTTAAGTATACGAAGTTCTCCGAGCCCGCGAATTTCGACGGCGTAGTTTTCGACGATGATGTGAACTTTAAATACACTAAAATCGACGGAAAATCGTTCACAACGTATCTGTTGCAAAAAAAACTAAAAAAATAATAAATTAATAAACTAAAATAGCGACAAGTTGGGATAGCTTCTCTTAGACGAAAGACTGAACATCGTTTTGGTCGAGGCTTAGGCATCAACCGTTGTGGCCTTTGCTGCGGTTAAAATAATATTTTTCGCAATTCTTTGTTATTATTATTTTCCCATCAATCCCAAATTCTAAAAAGCCTAGCCACTTTTTCATCGAGATAACTGCTTTCTTATCATCCGCTTCTTCATGCTCAAAGAGCATAATCTTCCCAAGGCGTCTTATTTTCTTAAAATATTCGTCCACCTTATCTATTGCTTCTTTTAGCGAATAGGGCTCAGGATCATAAAAAGTCGCGAAATCGACTTTTTTCCTGTATCCCCTGATGAAAAATTTCTTTTCCATTCGTCTTCCCTTCAATTATTCGAACCGAGCAATCCCGGCTCTGCCTGGCATCATAAAATTTAGTCGCTTCAACTTAGTGAAAATTGCATTAAATCCTGTTCAAAGAATATCAAATAGCAAAAAAATCACCTCAAGAATCACCTCTAAGGGTTATTGACCGCATAAAGGGGATATGAAATAAAAAGTATTCATAACAATAAGAAAAAGTTGAACGGTTTTTGAGAACAAAAATTAGATCTTCTTAAAAAGAAGGTTATTTATTAAAGGAAGCGAGGGCTTCCAAGATCTACATAAACGGAGGTATTCATAATGAGAAGAATCGGACAATTTGCTTTGGTTGGGACTATTTTCCTGATTTTGGCTGTCAATATGCAGGCTACAGATTCACGAAAGATAGTCCTCACAGGGGCAACCTATCACGAGTTAACACCTTCAGGGATGGTGATCACCTCAGTTGACTCTCTGCTCAATCCTATCTATATGCTGGACAACCCCGATTTTGTAAACATTGACTATGATGGAGCAATCTATAGCGGTTTCGGCTTTGCTAAGATGGAGTCTTTTGGCCTGCCTGGAGTTCTCGGTCTTCAGATCGGAAAACGCTACGGCAGCTACCGGAACAATATCTGGGCTGGTCCAGGCCAAGATATAAACAGTTTAAACGGCTTAGTCGCACCCATTTGTGGTCAAACCAACGTAGGAGTCGATGGCGTAAATGTGACTAATATAAATGGCGTAAGATCCTTTGGCCTCTATTATGCCCTGCCCCTGGGCGATAAGCTAAAAGCCGGTTTTGGCGTCAACTATGTTGGCCGGGGAGTTTCCGGAAATCGCATTAATAATCCCCAGTCAGTTTCCACCCAAAGAGATGACGTCTTCAAAAAGAAAATCTCGACCATGATGTTCCGGGCTGGTTTGGGATACCCGCTAAAGGACAACCTAAATCTGGCCATCGATATCGGTCTGGGGAAGCCCAAGTATCTCTATGAATATACGATTGCTGAAGGCTCAACAGCAGACAATGAGAAAGCCTCATTATCAGGCACAGATATGGATGCCAACATAAGGGTCGACTATACGATAAACGAAAGCACCGAGCTAATCGCCAACCTTTCCTACCTATCCTATGGAGGTTCCCTGAAGGTCGACCCCGACACCGATACCGCTGATGACGGAATAACCTATAAAAGAGCCCAGAAGAACTTAGCTTTTTTGGCAGGGCCTCTATTCCATGGGGAAGGCTATAATGTAGGTTTCCAGGCAGGTTTTATGACCGATAAGTCACAGGAAGAAACGAGCGTGGAGACGGCTGATACAGATGCGCAAAAGAACAACCCAAGCTCATCCTATTTCCCGATCCTTCGAATCCTGGCCGAGAAACAGCTGTTCAACTGGTTCACGATGCGGGCCTCAATCACCTTCGAGACTTCTAAGGAAAAGACGCTGACAAATCCTGACACTGATCCTGCAACCGAAGATTGGAAAACAATTAGTGCTCAGGCTGCCTCTTCTTTAACTCCTGCTTTCGGGTTTACTATTAACATGAAGAAAGGATTTTTCATAGAAGCTTATATGTACGATACCATCTTTCTCAGGGGGCCATGGTTCCTTACTGGAAACAGTTCAGGGCCTGACCTCAATATTGGTGTCAGCCTGGGCGTCAAGCTCTAAGAGCAAGGGCTTAATAGATACGAAACCAAAAGGCCGAAGACCATTTAAAATTCTAATCCTAGACCTATTCCTCCTTGAAGGCCGCCTAAATTTGCTTCAATATCCACTGGCTTTACTTTGCAGTAACTGTAGCTGCCTTTGATATCAAGGAATAATGCTCTCCCTACTTTAAAAATGATACCAACTTGCCCGATATACCCGATGTCTCCTTTTTTAATTGTCCCGATTGGATTTGCTTCTTTGTATCGAAAATAGCCAACGGCAAATCCTACATATGGTCTTATGCTTGCCTTTGCCAGTCGATATCTTAGGCCTGCATAAAGAGGAATAATTTGTATCCCTGTATCCTCTTCCGTAAAAGTCAGCTTCCCTTTTTTAGAAAAATAATGGCCTCCTGCCCAGATGCCTATTCCTTTCCCCAAAGTTATGCCAATTTCTCCTCCGAAACTCTTCCCATTTCCGTATATCTCTTTGAAGCTCTGATCTTTAGGCTGAAAATAATTCCCCTTTGCCTCTATAAAAAATGCTTCTG
>CAYUXD010000093.1:0-5321 GCA_964448655.1 uncultured Eubacteriales bacterium | reverse complement strand
TGCTTCTGCGTGGGATAGAGCCGGAAACATAATTATTGCTAAACACAGTATTAATATTTTTTTTGTTCTCATTGTTTCCTTCCCTCCTTACTCAATTTTTATGTAAATAGGTTCACTTTCACGGTTCACACTATCCACAGCTACCAAAGCATATTTATACTTTCTGTTTTTCTCCACGTCCCTATGCATGTATTCTAAAGAATCAGCGCTTAATTCAACCAACAGACTCTGGGTTTTTCCTTCCACCACGTAAATCCTGTATTTCTCCATATTTTGACTGTTTGGATTGGCCTGCCAAGATAGAACATTGGTATGTTCAGTCTGAGAAAGGGAACTAATCAAAACCTGCTGACCGCCAAAGTTCAAAGGCTTAAGAACTTTTGTTGATTTCACCAGGATAGACTTATTGAAATCCATGCCTATTGTTTCAAGACTATCTCTCTCTGAGGTATCTCTCTCCGCTTCTCTTAGCCTCTGCTTGCTATCGGATGAGGCTGTTCTGGTTACCTGAGTATTTTGTTTTCTTCCATAAACTCCCTCTCCTGCTGTATAAGCCGCCTCTCCCTCTCGATCTTGACTATCAACAGCCACCAGGCATATGTATTATATTCTTTATCTTTATCTACATTTCTATGCAAGTATTCTGTATAAGGAACATTCACCTCACCCAATAAGCTTTGGCTTGAGTCTTCGACCTGATAAATTCTGTATTTCACAACGCCATTTAATGGATGAGCTTCCCAAGTTAGAATATTTATGTATTCCCTCAATAACAAAGATTTGTTTTCCTCTTTTTCGTAAAAAAAATTTAGGGGAGCACGGGGAAGGATAACCAAAGATATGCTATCTTCTCCGGTTTGCAATATTGAGTCATAAACAACGGCTCTTATTGTGTGATCACCATTATAGAAAGAACTTGTATCCCAGTTAAATTGATAAGGAGCAGTGGTGTCAGTCTCCTCCAATCCTGCGTTTACATAAAACTCAACTCTTGATATTCCATCGTCATCTGCAGCATTGATCTCTATGGTAACGATGCCACTAACAACTTCCCCTGTCAGTGGTAAGGTGATGGATGTGGTGGGTGGTTGGTCTAAATCCCACCCGATTTGAGCTGCGGTGTAGTGGCATAGTGCATCCTCACTATGTCTCATTATGCAGGGTACTGAGTTATCTGGGTTGCAGCTTGGATGCTCACAATTTCCGTTTAAAATTGGCCTGTAGGAATTACACGGGTCACAGCTCGTGCACCCTCCGTATCCTTTTCTTGATAATATTCATCACAAGCCCAGAAAATATGAGCTGATTCATGGGCTAATGTCCTCCATATATCATTTACCGACCATCC
The DNA here is from genome assembly GCA_964448655.1 of uncultured Eubacteriales bacterium. Taxonomy (GTDB): domain Bacteria; phylum Acidobacteriota; class Aminicenantia; order Aminicenantales; family Aminicenantaceae; genus SOIV01. The sequence goes on along the minus strand of CAYUXD010000093.1, from coordinate 3,973 downwards.
ATTATTCTTATACAAGAATTGAGTATAAGGTCCTCCTAGGTAGGCATAGGCAAATCGTTCATCAGTAAATCTATCAGAAGCTCCTTGGCCAGTGGGATTATAGGCAATAAATGCAGAATATGCCCAATCAGTCCCCGCATAATTTTTAAGCCATGTATTGAAAGCATCAACTCGAGTAAAATTGGAGCCAGTGGTATAACCCAAATTCGATATGATAGCGTTAATCCATAAATAATCATCAGAGGAAGGATGGACAATAGGCTCATACCCTTGATCGGTATCTGGACTTTCATAGCAATACAGAGTAAATGATAAGCTAATCCCACGGGTCTGCGCGTTACTCTCCCACCAGCTTAATCCTGTCAGACTCTGGTTGTAAGTTAGATCGAAAGCTGCTTGAGTCCAAGTATATTGGTCAGAATTAATGCTCCCGTCGCTTTCTACGAAAAATAAACAACAGGCGACTGTTCCTATCATAGAATCACTATTCCCTGGACTTAGAAATCCGTATTTCTCTCCTCGAAATCGTTCACTTTCCTCTTTAAGTCTTACAACGTTCATCCCTCTATCACTAAGATTTCTTAAATAGTCTCCGTAATTTATTGGGGAGCGCTGCAAAGCATCATTTATTAGCGGCTCACCTTTTTCTCTGTACAGAAAAAATGTTTTTTCAAGCTCGCCAGAGGTAACATAATTAAAAAATTTAACAAGAGAAACGGTCTGCTTATCCTTGTATCTTATTTCATCTAAACCAACAGGGTGATAAAAAATTGATTCAATCCCAAATTTTCCCAGTAATTCATCTGCAACTCCGGGATCTATCCGCCCCACCATTGCCCGGGGAGGTGAAAGAACAAAAATTTCGCCCCCATTACTTATGATATAATCTCGAGCCTTATTTGCAGAATCAATATCATCCGTACTCAGCAATACCAAGGTACAACCTTGTATCCATTCGGGGGGATTATCTATCTGTGCTCCTGCGGGGGGATTACCAATACTATCAGATTCTGTAAAATCAGAACAAAAAGCCTTGGGCGAAAGAAAGGTAATTTGAAGCAAAAAAGAACAGAAGAAAAAGAAAGCTAGGAATAATCTCAAATAATTACTGAAGTTTCTGTTCATAAAAACCTCCCTTTATATTCACCGATTATTTTTGCTATCAATGAAAGCATAATAGGTGAGATACTAACTTTCCAAATTTCCGCCTTGGTATCATCTGCTTTTTTCATTTTTTCTTAAACTTGATAATTGCTATTTATCTACAGGACTTTTAAAACTTCAAGAGCTAATTCATACTTACCCAGAGGAGGGCTTATCTGGACACCTTCCACCATATCTTTTATTACGCCAAGAATTTCTTGGGCAATGGCCACTCCTTCCTGTCTTGCTCTCTCTGCCCCAATCTCTTGGGCATCTCTCATTCTATCCATTATTGCTTTGGGGACTTGAGCCCCAGGTACTTCGTTGTGCATGAACTCTGCATTCCTCAAGCTAAAAAGCGGCCAAATCCCTCCAAGCACGGGAATACGGCAATGATCTATTCTCTTTAAAAAATTCTCAAGGAGCTTAATGTCGAAAACTGCCTGGGTGATAGCAAACTCTGCTCCAGCCTCTACTTTCAACTCAAACCGCGATATCTCATAGTCAATGTTGATAGCTCCTGGGTTGGCCCCCACCCCAATGTGAAATCCTGTAGGTTCGGATAATCTCTTACCCCCGATATCAATACCTTTGTTCAGAGAATTCACCACATTCGTAAGGCCGATAGAATCGACATCAAATACTGCCGTGGCATCAGGATAGTCGCCCAGCTTAGGAGGATCTCCCGTTATGATGAGAATATTCCTTATCCCTTGAGCATACATTCCGAGAAGATCGGATTGCATACCTAATAAATTTCTATCACGGCATGTATAATGAAGAATTGGTTCTATTTTAGTTTTCAAGCTAAGAATAAAGCTCAAGGCCATAGAACTCATTCGAGCGCTTGCCCGAGGTCCATCAGGAATATTCACACAATCTATCCCCTTCTGCTCCAGCATGCGTGCTATCTCAACTATCCTGGATGGGTCGTGGCCCCTTGGAGGCACTACTTCGATGCTTACGACAAATTCTTTATCCTCCACTTTTCGAGCCATTTTAGATTTATCCCTCAGCTTTATTATCTTCTCCACTTCTTCTGTTTCGGTTGGCGGAAGCACCTGAATTCTTTTTCTTTCTGGCGGCTGAAGAGCCTTGATAGCCCTTCTCATAGCTTTTATATGGGACGGAGTTGTACCGCAACAACCTCCCACTACCTTTACACCGTTTAGTATAAAACGTTTGGCATATTCAGCCATGTACTCGGGTGAGCATAAATAAATATTCCTTCCTTCAACTTCGCTTGGAATCCCGGCGTTGGGCATAGCTGAGAGAGGAAGTTCAGTGATTTTAGACATTTTTTCGATACATTGAAGCATATGGGCTGGCCCCACACTGCAGTTCAGGCCTATGACCTGAGTTTTCCATTCCTCAAGCTTTTTTGTGAATACTTCAGGGGTGGTTCCATAGAGACTGTTTCCACTTTCCTCAATGGTCATTTGAGCGATAATTGTTAAATCTTGACCAAGCTTCTGGATAGCTTTTATCGCCTGGTGTATCTCATTGATATCAGAGAAAGTTTCAAGAATGAAAAGATCAACGCCGCCTTCCAAAAGTGCCTGCGCCTGCTCGATAAATGCTTCTTCAGCCTCTTCAACAGTGGTTTGCCCCCAAGGTTCGATCTTCAATCCCAGAGGTCCTATAGATCCAGCCACAAAAATCTCCTTTCCTGCTGTTTCTCTGGCTATAAGAGCGCCTGCACGATTTATATCTTGGACTTTGCCTTCCAGGCCGAATTTTTTCAATTTATACTTGTTGGCACCAAAAGTATTTGTCTCGATGATATCCACTCCGCTCTGGACATACTCTTGATGAACCTCTTTCACGATACCGGGATTATTAAGGTTAAGCTCGTCAAAGCAGGCATTAAGATAGACTCCTTTGTTATATAGCATGGTTCCCATGCCTCCATCACAGAGGAGGACTTGTTTTTTGACCAGCTCTAAAAATTTTTTACTGATGTAAAATCTCCGTTAAATATTAGAAGATATTCGATAAAAATTATAAGGACTCTCAGTTTGAAAAGTCAAATTTAGTATGGGTTCCCCTTTTTGCTTTTATTTTAAGATAAATTCAAGTCTGTCATAGAGTTTCAACTTACTCTTATCAGCCAGGCCAGCTTGTATTTCCAAGACATACATAGCTGGAATCCTGGAAGAATAGGAAGCACAGGGAGGCTTATTGCAAGGGGGAACATTGCGTTCGATATCGACAATCCTTTTCTCTTTATCCAGCCAGAGAATATCAATAGATAATTTCATATTTTTCATCCAGAAAAAGTGAAAATCTTCATCTTTAAAAACGAAGAGCATTCCCTGGTCAGGGTTCAGTTTTTCCCGAAACATCAGCCCTAGTTGTCTTTCTTCATCCGAAATAGCTACCTCGGCTGTAATAGCAAAACCATCAGGGAGAAATACCTTGACAAATTTTTTCTTTCCGCATTCTAGTGAAGACAGAACCAGAAAGAATGCCAACCAAGAAAAAAGGATGTTCCTTGTCTTTATTAAATTTCTTAGCTTGAAGTGTTTGTTTTGTTTCATTGCTCTTTTCTCGCAATATTTAGTGTGTCGAAATCAAGGGCACAAAACGGACTGGGAGAAGCTTCTTCTCCTTGAATTTTTTCTTTTCTCTTATAATAAGTACCAACTCCTGAAATGTTGAGCCTACTGGAACAATCATCCTTCCTGAAACTTTCAATTGTTCTCGCAAAGCCTCTGGCACTACGACTGGAGCCGCAGTAACCATAATAGCATCATAAGGAGCGTGCTCTTTCCAACCATAAGTACCATCTCCGACTTTAAAATAGATATTTTCGTATTCCAATTTTTTT
>CAYUXD010000092.1:0-8265 GCA_964448655.1 uncultured Eubacteriales bacterium | reverse complement strand
GAATGGTCGAGAAAAAAAGCAGCTATGGCAGTGGGGTTTCTCTCCTTTGTCATAGGAGTCCCTTCTGCTCTTTCCTTTGGAGGAATGAAAATTTTCACCAAGATAGATTTCTTTGGCAAGTTTGATTTTATCTTCGGCAATATCTCCCTGGCTGTTGGCGCCCTGTTAATATGTTTGTTCGTTGGTTATGTCTGGGGTGTTAAAAACGCGATCAAAGAAATCTTTTCTGGAAATCCTAAATTCAGGACAAGTCCCCTCTGGGTTTTTTCTCTTAAATTTCTCTCTCCTCTAGCCATAATTTTTATTCTTATCTTCATAAAGAAAATTGTTTCTGGATAAAGGATGCCAATGAAGAAAAAAACTTTAGCGATTTTTTTTCTTTCTTCCTTCTTAATCAGTGTATCAACGCTAAATGCCGCGGATATTAAGGGCAAAGTTATTCTTGCCCACAAGGGAAAGCTTTACTCCCACGGCGATATTCTTCTCACACCTCTTGGAGCTGAAGAGTACATAATAGCCAAAATCGAAAGTGATGGAAATTTTACTTTCGGGGATATCAGGCCGGGCAAATACGAAATCAAGATGGATCTCTACAGCGCAACTCCCTCGGGCGGTGAGAAAAGAGAAATTGAAATCAAGGAAGAGGATGAAATCCTAGAGTTCAATTTTCTCGTTTCTCTCTCTCTTCTGGATAAAGCGCTTGTTTTCACCAAAGAGGCAAGCGACTTCATATGGTTTCCTTTGATGGTTGTCCTTCTCCTAACAATAGGAGTGGTGCTTACCTTGCTCACCCGTCTGATTCAGGTTAGAAGGTTAATCCTTTCCCTTAAGATGGTACTCAGGGGAGCTTTGAAAAAGGATAAGTTAGATAAAGAAGAGGGAGACATTTCTCCCTATGCAGCCTTAATGACTGCCCTGGCTGCCACTGTCGGTAACGGGAACATCGCCGGTGTAGCCACCGCCATCGCCACGGGCGGGCCCGGGGCACCTGTCTGGATGTGGATAGCTGGATTCTTAGGAATGGCGACCAAGTATGCCGAAGGTTTCCTAGGGGTCAGGTTCAGGATAAAGAATGAACGGGGCGAAATGTCTGGCGGACCCATGTATTATGCCCGCTATGGCATTAAAAATATTCACTTAGCCAAATTCATGGGAATGTTTTTCGCTATCTGCGGTGCTTTCACCTGCCTCTTCGGTACAGGGAATATGGCCCAATCCAATTCTATGGCACTTGTTTTCAACGTCCAGTTCGGAGTGCCTTTCTGGTTGACAGGCTTGGTTATATTCACCATGGTAGGAGCAGTTATTCTGGGCGGAATCAAGAGAATTGGAGCTGTATCAGAACGGCTGGTTCCAACTATGATTATTTTTTATTTCGGAGGAGCCGTAGTCATTATTATGGCTAATATAACAAACCTCCCTGCCGCTTTGGCTGAAATCTTTAGGTGCGCCTTCACTATAAAGGCTGTTGGAGGAGCCATGGTCGGGACTTCTGTTAAGCTGGCCATCAGTTTAGGCGTTAGGAGAGGGATGCTTTCCAATGAGTCCGGGTTAGGTTCTGCCGCTATTGCCCAAGCTTCCTCAAAATCTTCCGATCCCTCTCAAAACGGTCTTATTGCCATGACCGGAACATTTATCGATACCTTGGTTGTTAACACTCTTACTACGCTAACAATTGTCATAACAGGAATGTACCTTAAAACCGCAGCTTTCGGTTCATCAGAAGGATTAACTTCCACTGCCCTTACAGCAGCGGCTTTCGATTCTGCCGTACCATTTGGAGGATACGTTATTGCTTTGTGTTCTTTTCTTTTTGGCTATTCGACGCTCATCGCCTGGTGCTATTATGGCGAAAAATGCCTGGAGTATATCTTTGGCGTTCGGATAATCTATCCTTACAGGATTGCCTTCATCATCCTTCTTTTTATCGGTTCAAATATCCAGGGAGCTCATCTGAACATTATCTGGTACATCGGAGATATGGCTAATGCGTTCATGGCTTTCCCTAATTTGTTGTCTATGATTATTTTGGCCGGATTGGTGGGAAAAGTGACAACCAAGTATTTTTATAAAAAGAAACGAGAGATCTAAATTCCTGAATGCTTCATCCTTAAAAAAGCCTTGAGAGCCACTATACCGAAAATGCGTGGTAATTAATAATAAGGCTGCAGCGGGATAGGATTTATATTTGATTATCGGAATTGTGGAGAGTATTATTTAAGAAATGAAGTTCTGCAAGAAAACGCTTGAAAAATCTTTTCGCTTCATCGGTATCTCAATCATCCTGATGCTCTTTATCTCTCTGGATGCCTACAGCCAGCAGGATGTCTCCGAATACCAAGAGCGATTAACGAAAATTTCCCACCAGATAAAGCAATTAAGACTGAAAATAGAAGAAGAAGAAAAAAAGGAATCAACCACTCTTTCCCGGCTGGGAAGGATTGGATTTAACAAAGGATTGATCAAAAAAGAAATCTCTCTTTATGCTATCCAATTGGAAAAAGCAAATCGTGAGCTTTCCTCACTCAACAAAAGCATTCCCGAGCTAGAAGCAAAGCTGGACGAGGAAACTCAATCTATCGAGAAAATACTCATCACCACCTATAAATTCGGAAAATTCAACTTTCTCCAATTTATGCTTCAGGCAGATAATGTAGGAACGCTTATTTCTGAGAATAAGAATTTGACTCTTTTGGCTCAGTACCAGGAAAAAATAATCTCGAGTTATATGGAAAACTTGGATCAACTGGAGACAGCCGAAAAGGAGCTTCAAGCGAAAAAAAAAGAGGCCTCACGCTTAATCAAGAATGCCGAGCAGAAAAGGAAAGAACTCCAAGCCCAAGAAAGAAAGAACAAAGCTTTCATAACTGAAATAAAGAAAAACAAAAAGCTGCATCTTCAGACTTTAGAGGAATTAAAAGTAAGAGCTCAACAGTTGTTAATTTTGATAGAAAAATTACTTAAAGAGGAAATTTCCTTTCCTATTAATTTAATTCCGCTTTATGAGAAAAAAGGGGAGCTTCCCTGGCCGATCGAGGGAAAAGTCATTACCGAATTTGGGCTCCAGAGACATCCCCAATTTAAGACGACCACCATGAACAACGGAATCGAAATTTCACCCAGAAAAAACTATGTGATTGTCAGGTCTATTCATCCGGGCAAAGTCGTCTACTCTGACTACTTCCAGGGATACGGCAACCTCATCATTATCGATCACGGAATGTCCTACTATACGCTCTATGGACATTGCTCAGATATCCTGGTCAAAAAGGGTGACATGGTTAAGGCTGAACAACCAATCGCTCTTGTCGGCGATATAGGCTCTTTTGAAGGAGACTCGGTTTATTTTGAAATTCGATTCAAGACAAAGCCCCTTAATCCCTTGCAATGGCTGAAATGAAGATGTTAAAATCAAAAACCAGTTTCAGGATAAAATGACCAAGAAAAGAGCAAGAATACTTCTTTTTGCAGTCCTAGTCTTCATCCTTCTCTTCTTCTTGTTAGAAAAAAGCTTTCTCCCTGGACTTTTATCAAAACTTTCTCCCGACAGGAATTTTGAGCTGCTCGGAAAAGTTATCCAATTGATCAAAACCGATTACATTGAAGAGGCCAACCCGGCCAAAACAATGAAGGGAGCCTTTAAAGGAATGGTCGATTCCCTCGACGTTCTCTCCACCTACTTGGACAAAGAGAGCATGCTCAGGTATAGCCAGCGCAAGGAGGCAAACCTGAAGGATATAGGAATTGTCCTTTACAAAAGCTACGGTTCTTTTCCTCAGGTCATCGGAATTAATGAGAATTCCCCCGCTGAAAAAAAAGGAATCCAAATCGGCGACTTTATCAGTTCTCTTGACGGACGCTCGACTCTCACCATGAGTATGACCGAAGCAAATCTCTATCTTAAAGATAGAGACAAAAAAAACATAAAGCTAAGGGTATTCAAAGGAGAGGAAACAAAAGAGTTAAATATTGAAAGAACATTGCTGTTTGAAGAGCCATTTTCCTATGCCAAAGCAAAGGACACGACCGGAATTTTGAAGATCCATCAGCTTTATCCTCCCTGCGTTAGTAAGATAAGAGAGGAATTAATCCCCAGATTAAAGCCAGAAAAAAGGACTTTTATTTTGGATTTGAGGGATTGCCACGAAGGGGATATTGAAGAAGCCAAAAAACTCATCAATCTCTTCTTGAAATCTCCGAATATAGGTTATTTTGAAACAAAAGGAGGAACCAAGGAGATTCTTTCCTGTCCGGAAGATGCTGAACTTGAAAAACTTCCCTTGGTTATCTGGACCAATCAGGCAACAATCGGACCGGCAGAGGCCGTAGCCGGAGTTCTCAAAGAATTTAAAAGGGCCAAAATCATCGGGCTTCCAACTTTAGGTCTCGTAGCCAAACAAAATTTCTTTGCCCTGGATGACGGGAGTGGATTACTGCTCACCTCAGGAATCTTCTACCTCAGGTCAGGAGAAAAGTTGTGGGAAAAAGGAATTAAGCCTGATATAAAAATAAACGGGGAAGATCAAAGCCTGAGCACATATCTTAAAAAAAGCCTTTAATCTCCAGCCTAAAATGTAATTAATGCAAAAAAAAAGGTCTAAGAAAAGAAAAAAGGCCAATCGTATTCCTCCTTCCACTTTTATTATCTTTTCTCTTATGGTGCTTTTATCAGCAATCGGTTTAGACTACATCGGCTGGAAAAATGGAGAAAAATCTTATCTGTTTTCTTCTCTTGCTAAAAAAAAGAAAGCTTTATTGAGTCAAGAATCTCCGCCAAGTCAAAAACCTCCGCCCGGTCAAGAAGCTCTGGACCAGATTGTCATTAAGAGCCTAACCTTGCTTAAGATACCCTATGATTCAAATCAACAGTTCAGGGATAAAAAGGGAGTTCTCCATCTTATGATTGACCTCCCCTTAAAAAAATACAAGGAGCTGGAATCTCTGCTTGAAAAAGAATTCAATAAAGTCAGCGCCTCTGTCCAAGGAAAAGAAGAGCAACTCGGCGCAGAAAAGAATTATTACCTATGGCAGGTCAAAGGGAAAAGAAAGCAAAGGCTGAGTATTCTTTTCGCAAGCCAAAAAGAAAAAATAAAAGCAGAACTTCCTCCAAAAAAGGCCAGGAACAAAGTGGCAATCATCATCGACGACATGGGTTACAGTTTAAAAGCAATCAATGATATATGCTCGCTCAATAAACCCCTGACGATTTCTATTCTTCCCTACACCCCTTTAGCCAAAGAGATAGCTCGAATTGCTCACCAAAACAAGTTGGAAGTTATGCTTCATCTTCCCCTCGAGTCTGTCAATAGCCAGAGAGGAAACCACATTGAGGGAATAATCCTCTCCCAAATGAGTGAAGAGGAAATCCTAAAAACGGTGGAGGCCAATCTCGATCAAATTCCTTATGTCACAGGCGTCAACAACCACATGGGCTCGAAAATAACGGCCAACAAGAATCTCATGTTTATTGTTCTTGGACCTTTAAAAGAAAGAAATCTTTTTTTTGTTGACAGTCGCACTACCAGCAGGTCCAAAGCATATGATGTAGCCCAAACACTGGGAATCCCTTCAGCCTATCGCCACGTTTTTCTTGATGGAGAAAATCGTGAGGGTTATATAAAAGGGAAAATGATTGAGCTTTTTCGCTTGGCCCAGAGAAGAGGGAAAGCTATAGGCATCTGCCATCCAACAGAAAGAACTCTGAGAGTTCTAAGGGAAAACTTCCATCTTGTGGAGAAATATGATATCGAGCCCGTCTTCGCCTCCCAGCTAACCAAATAATTAAGAAAGTCTGGGAGAAAATATAAGGCCCACAGATAAATCAGACCCTGCAGTTAACGAATAAGAATAAAGGTATCAATCAGATAAAAGACGCCAGCGTAAAACAGAAGCAAAAGCATAATAATCATGCTTTTGAGAACAACCTTCCTTTGTAATTTCTTATACAGAGCAAAAAGAAGCTGGTAGAGGGTAAAAACCTCAAGAGCAAAAGGAAGGAATCCTGTATAACCGAAAACAGGCATTTGGAACACCCTCCAAAAATTTAGATAGGGAATGGAGTATTCCCAGTGAGATCCTGCCCAAAAATTCCAGAATTCCCACAAGAAGCCGGCCACAAGGCCGGCCAATAGCCAGCTCCAGAATCGGGTCCAATCCCTTTTCTCCAAATCTTTCAATAAAGTTTCATTTTTTAGCCAAAAATTCAAAGGCTCAAGCATAAAAATAAAACACAGCCAGATGAAAGGGAAAAAAAGGCGAGGCCAAATAAGGACTAAAATAAATGATATTATCCCTGAAAAAAACCACGATTTAAGAAGAGCCGGTGTTCCTCTTATTCTAAACAAGGCAAGTCTCTTCTTAGACAAGAAGCTTTGAGCAAACAGGGATATCTCATTCATTGCCGGAATGACAGAAGCGTAAGCCACAAAATAGCCAAGCCATCTTTCAAGTATGTTTGGCGGTAGATTGTGATAGGTCCAGTTTTTCACTCTCAAATTAAATAGCTCAAAAATAAGCCAGACGAGAACAGAAATGAAAGCAGAAAAAAGAAAACTCTTCACAGAGTCAGAAAGAGGCGAGGCGTTTCTTCTCCTAAAGTTTAAGCTGTCCATTACAAGAATAAAGGACCACCAGGAACAGCAAAAGAACCAAGTTTTCATAAAAGGTAGATCAAGAACAAGGAGAAATGCAGAAAATATGAGGCCAAAAAGGCCAAAGTATAGGTTTAGACGAAGGATTTTTTCTTTCATCCCGCTGAAGTCACACTCTTGAAACTTTAATTTTCATTCTATCCTTCCTTAAAGGACTATTTTTTTTTATTTTACTATGCTACTTAAAAATTCAATTTTTGCAAGCTTGGTGAGTCAGGCTTTTTGGGATTAGGCCTTATCATAAGGATGTCTGGATAACTAGAGGCAGAAAAATTTCTCTTCCCGATGGCAAGGCCTGACCCTTTAGGACTGCTGGGGTCAGACTTTATCATGAAATGATGTTCATAGACAAAATGCAGTCCACCTCTCAATATGATGACAAAGTCTGATCCCAATTAAAAAGATTGAATAATTTCCTGCCCTCAATTATATTAAAAAATGGAACAAAGGAGAACGAAATGAAAAAAGCGCTGTTGGTCAAAACTCTTATCATAGCAATATTCATTTCAGCCTTTATTCAGACTGGATGTCAGAAAGCACCTTCCCCAGAAGAACTCAAAGCATCTATGAAAATAGTGGATGTAGAAACAAAGTGGGTAAAAAAATACTATCAGCCCTGGCCTTCAAAATTGACACTTGTTCCGGCAATTTCTTTCCGAGTAAAAAACCTCACTGAAGAAACAATTCGGTATATAAGTTTTGAAGCCGTTTTCAGGTTCATGGATGATACTGAAACCTTAGGAGAAGGCTTCCTGCCTGGCCTTCCAGGAGGTTCTATTCCTCCCGGAGAAACGAGTGATACCATCCTTTTGAAAAGCCGCCTGGGAGTTGAAGGGAAATCCGTTAGCCATTTCAGGAACAGTCCGCATTGGAAGACCGCTTTAGTCAAACTTTTTGTACGGTTAAAAGGATCCCGGTTTACTCTCCTGGGAGAGTGGGAGGTTTCTCGGAAAATAGATTTTAAAGAACCGGAGCCTTATCCTCCGAAGAAAGAAGAGAGGCTAACGTCTTATTAATAACTCCAACTTGAATAGGCTTCATAAAGAAATATTTTCAGGAAAGGAGCTGTAACTCATGAGCACAGTCATTCCAACAAGACTATTCTTAACCAAAGGAAAAGGACAGCATAAGGAAAAATTAGCCAGTTTTGAGCAAGCTCTTAGAGAAGCCACCATCGCTCCTTTTAACCTTGTTAAAACTTCGAGTATCTTCCCTCCTCGTTGCAAACTTTGCTCAAAAGAGGAGGGAGTGAAGTTGCTTAAGCCCGGACAAATTGTTTTTTTGGTTATGAGCGAATGCGCAACAAATGAAGCCCACCGCTTGATATCAGCCTCAGTAGGGTTGGCCATTCCTAATGATCCTAATCATTATGGTTATCTTTCTGAACATCACAGCTTTGGCCAAAATGAGAAGGAAGCAGGTCAGTATGCAGAAGATTTAGCGGCGTATATGCTAGCCACGACCCTTGGCGTGAACTTCGATACCAGTCAAATCTGGAACGAAGAAAAAAATATTTATAACTTATCCGATAATATAGTAGTCAGAACAAGACATATCACCCAGACAGCGAAAGGGAAAAAAGATCTCTGGACGACGGCCTTTGCCGCCGCTATCT
>CAYUXD010000091.1:0-8371 GCA_964448655.1 uncultured Eubacteriales bacterium | reverse complement strand
GCTTGATTCATTGTAGGGGCTTGATTCATTGTAGGGGCTTGATTCATCAAGCCCACCTTTAATAATCTTTGGGGATTTGATTTATCAAATCCATAGATTTTATTAGATGAAAAAAAGGGACGTTTGATAAATCAGACCGCTACATCATAAAAGGATTGAAATAGAAGGACAGATTTGTTAATTTTTGTTTCTTTTAAATGAGAAAGAAAAAATTAGCTCCGGGAATACTCTCCATCCAATTACTGGTTCTAATGTCTTATTCTTCCGTTGCCATGCTGATTCTGCTTTCGCTTTATTTTGAGCACTTAGGAGCGAGCCCGCGGCAAATCGGCTTTCTACTGGGGATTTTTTCCTTGTCTGCTTTTTTATCTCGCCCATTTGTTGCTTGGCTCTTGAGCAGGTACGATCCCAGGAAAGTAGTCGTGGCAGGGCTCATTCTTGTCCTGATCATGACAACCATGTACCTTTTCATCCAGGAACTAAATTGGTTTGTCGTATTCATAAGGATTTTTCATGGTATTGGCTTTTCCGTCTTTATTCTGGCAGCTTTATTGATTGCTGTTTTGATAACCCGTGAGGAGGAGAGGGCTTATGCCATGGGGGTCGTGTCCACGGGTTTTATGCTTCCTCTCCTGGTTGTTCCTTTTATGGGAGAGGGAATTATTGAAAGATTTGGCTTCTTTTTCTTTTTTCTCTGTGCTGTTTTCCTGGCTGCGATTCCGCTCTTGTATGGCCTCTTCTGGAAAGTCAAACTCCCTCGATTTCCTGAAGACTCAGGAGTCAAAAGTGTTAGCTTTCTTCGTCTCCTAAGACAGAGAAGAATTTGCTTGATTTTTTTTCTAACCATAGTCTTTGAGATTGGCCTTAGCTCCAGCTTGAGTTTTGTTCCTCTTCTTGCTCACGGAGAATCTCCGATGTGGGCTGGCTATTATTATACTTTCCTGAGCTTGACCGCTGTGTTTATGCGGCTTTATGGTGGAAAACGATTTGCTTTTTGGGGTAGCCCGAAATCACTTCTTCCTGCTTTTTATTTTATTTCCGGGGGAGGAATCTTAATCTATTTTGCTTCCAATAATATTATCCTCGGACTCTCTGGTGTTATCTGCGGCATCGGAGTTGGAATTCTTTACCCCCATCTAACTGCTCTCGTTGTCGAGGGAATCGCTTTTCGAGAACAGGGGAAAGTTTTAAGTCTTTTTGCTTCTTCGGTAGATTTAGGTTTTGCCTTTGGCCCTCTATTGTTCGGTTGGGTCTCCCAGTACTCTGGGCTAAGAGAGGCCTTTATTATTTTTGCTCTTTTTATTTTTCTTTCCTCGTCTGTCCTGATTTTGTGGGGTAAATCCTCTCTCTTTAAAAAAAACTAAAAAAAGGGGACAGGCTACTTTTTTCATAATGTAGGAATTAGATCTATCAAACCATAATAGAGACAATAGCAGTAGCAATCATTAAAAAAAAGTAGCCTGTCCCCTTTTTTTGCATCCTTTTTGCAAAATAGGAAAACAGAAGCAACAGAAGGGGACTGAGTCAGAAACGTCAGATAAGACGTAATTTTTCCCTCTTATCCAGGTGAATTATTCCTTCGTTCTTTGCCGCCTCTACGGCCTCGTTATATTCTCCTTGGGTGATTCTTCTGTCCAAAGGAGAGTTGTGAGAGATTTTGCCGCAGGGATAAAACTGGTCCATGATATTAACATAGGTGTTCTTCGAGATTTTCTGAGCCAGGAAATGCATTACTTCTTTTGTTCCAGCTAATCCCTGAGGAAGAACAAGGTGTCTCACTAAAAGTCCCTTAAGTGCTATTCCTCTCTCATCCAAGAGGAGATCTCCTACCTGACGGTGCATTTCCTTAAAGGCAAGCATTGCCATCTCAGGATAGTCAGATGCTTGGGAGTATTCTTCGGCCACCCTGCCATCAGCATATTTGAAATCAGGCATATAAATATCAAAGACTCCGTCCAAAAGCTTCAGAGTCTCAACAGAATCATAACCTCCAGTGTTATAGACAAGGGGAACCTTAAGCCCCTTTTCCACAGCTACAGGAAGGGCCTTCAGAATTTGAGGAACATAATGGGTGGGAGTGACAAAATTGATGTTGTGGCAGCCCATCATTTGAAGCTCAACCATCATTCCCCCTAACCTTTCAAAGGTTATCTCCCGTCCATCCCCTCTATGGCTGATAGAGTAATTCTGGCAAAAAAGGCATTTTAGGTTACAGTGAGTCATGAAAATCGTACCCGAGCCATGATGGCCAACGAGCGGACTTTCTTCTCCGAAGTGGGGGGAGTAGGAAGAGACCTCAGGTAGGAAGCCTGCGCCGCAGTATTTTTTTTCTCCTTTGACACGGTTCACCCCGCAGTTTCGAGGGCAGAGGCTGCACTTCTCCAGTAATCGGAAGGCCTTCTCAATTTTTTCTGGAAGCAGCCCTTCTCGGTATGTCTTGAGATAGGCTGGTTCAAAATTTTTTGACTGCATGTTCTTCATAAGCAATTATAGCAAATTTGGAGTTATGCTTTGCCAATTTTAATTCTTATTGGATGTTTGATATTTGGTTGTATTTTTTGATTAGAATAATTAAAGTTATCAGAGTCTGATCCCGATGAGTGTAAAATCTGGCTCCTTATACAGCAGGATTCCTCGACTGGAACAAATTCCCTTCCTTACCAATGGCTTCGGAACAAGAAAATGGGAGGACGATGATTATAAAGATAGACCAGAGTGGAAGGATTTTAAGCTCGTCTTCCTTGATCAAATTCACTCCAATATTATCCAAGTAATAGATAATATTCCCGAAGAGAAATTACAAGGGGATGCCATGATCACTGGCCTCCCTTTTCTCCTTCTCATCATAAAAACAGCTGATTGCCTCCCTGCTCTAATTGTGGATGAGTCGCAGAAAGTAATTGCTGCTGTCCACTGCGGGTGGAGAGGAACATCTAAGAGAGTGGTTCAAAAGGTTATTCAAGGGATGAAAGATCATTATGGCAGTAATCCCGGAGCGCTTCTGGTGGCTTTGGGGCCTTGTATAGGACATGAATGCTATGAAGTTGGGGAGGATGTCTATCAGAGATTTAAGCAAGAAGGACTTTCTACAGAGTTTTTTCGAAATCATCCTCTACGACCAAGAAAATATCTCTTTGATCTCAAGGGAGCAAATCTTTCTCAGATGGTAAGTGTAGGAGTAGACGAGAAGAATGTTTTTTCCACAGACATCTGCACTCATTGCCATGATAAACTTCCTTCATTCCGCAGAGATAGGGACAAGGCGGGCAGAACGCTGAGCTTCATCGGAATGTCATTTTAGGGAAGAATCTCAAGTTCGGTTATATATAATTATTAGGGCCCAGTTTTTGGGAAATACCCGTAGCGACCATTGAAGATTTAGCCTTCGGAATTTGCTCTTCGAGGGGAGTCCACTCAGTGGACCGGCGAGTATGTTTGAGCAGCGCGAGTTACGCAGCCGGCTGATCAGAGCGAATGGAGAATGGCGTTAAAAATCTGAAGGGGAGCGAGGCTATTTCCCAAAACCTTTTAGTTGCTTTTTAAATTTATTTTTCTTATTCTTTAGCTTGCAATGGTCAAAGCATATTCTGAGATTTCAATTCCAGAACTTCCTTTATACAAAAAAGGGAAGGTCCGTGACGTCTTTGAGATAGAAGACAAGCTCCTTGTGGTTGCTTCGGACCGAATTTCTGCTTTTGATTATGTTCTTCCTTCTCTCATTCCGGATAAGGGAAAAATCTTAACACAGCTTTCCAAGTTTTGGTTTGATTTCACCTCACTCGTTTGCCCCAATCATCTGCTGACTGACGAGATAGATAAGTTTCCTCCAGTGCTCCTTAAATATAAGGAAATCTTGGAGAAAAGATCCATGCTGGTCCACAAGACGGAGGTGATTCCTGTAGAATGCGTTGTCCGAGGATATCTTTCCGGTTCAGGATGGAAAGATTATAAAGCCACAGGGAAGATTAGCGGCGTTAAAGTTCCTTCTGGTCTGAGAGAAGCTGACAGACTGGACGAGATAATCTTCACTCCTGCTACAAAGGCTGAAGAGGGAAAACATGATCAAAACATATCTTTTAAGGAGATGCAAAAGCTGATTGAACCTGAACTTGCCGATAAGGTAAAAAAGATAAGCCTGGAGCTCTTTCAGAAAGCATCCTTTCATGCTCTCTCTAAGGGGATTATTATTGCCGATACAAAATTCGAATTCGGGCTTTTTAAAGATGAGCTTATACTTGTTGACGAAATCTTTACTCCAGATTCTTCTCGATTCTGGCCATTGGCCAGCTACTCTCCTGGTCAGTCTCCGCCCAGCCTGGATAAGCAATTTGTTCGTGATTACCTGGAAAGCACAGACTGGGACAAAGAATCCCCGCCTCCTCCATTGCCCCAGTCCATTATCGAACAGACATCGAAAAGATATCTTGAAATTTATAGTCTTTTAACAGGAAAGAATGAATTATAATGCAAGGGCAAGTCGATCTGCATATTCATTCCAATAAAAGCAGCGACGGCAGCCTTTCTCCTTTTCATATTGTCCAGCTCGCAAGAGAGAATAACCTGGAAGCTATTTCTATTACCGATCATGATACAGTTGCCGCTTATCCTCAAGCTTTACAGTTCGGCGAAGAAGCAGGCGTTGAAGTTATCCCCGGCATTGAGCTTACAACTCTTTTCGGCGGCCGCGAGTTTCATCTTCTTCTTCCCTTTGTAAACTGGAAGAAGAAAATTATTTTCAAACTTATCACTCAGGCTTCGAAGAAAAGGATTACAGAGGCTAAGGAGCGTGTTCGTAAGCTTCAGGAAATCGGATTTGATATTAGCTGGAAAGAGATAGCCAAGGATTCAAAGTCCACGCCTCCCTTGGGAGTGACAATTGCCCAGGTTTTGCTTCGCAAGGCTGAAAGGAAAAAAACTCCCGCATTCAAGAAATATTTTAACGGAACAAGTCGAGACTTTGCCCCTTATCTTTTTTATGAAGACTATTTCATAAAGGGTAAACCAGCGTGGGTTCCCAAGCGAAACCTGAGTTTATTGGATGTTCTCAAGGTTGCTCCCGAGACAGAAGGTGTTCCTGTCCTTGCTCATCCTGGGGCATATTTTCAGAAGACTTCTAGAGAGGATCTCGCAATTCTGAAAGAAAGCGGGCTTGAAGGGCTGGAGGTTTACAGTTCTTATCATGATCCTTCCCAGACAGAACTTTACAAGAAGATTGCCGAAGAGCTGGATCTTGTTCCGACAGCTGGGTCTGATTTTCATGGAAAAATAAAACCTCACATTCCCTTTGGCTCTATGAGAGAGGGTCAATACTGGATGGTAGAGGAATTGAGAAAAAGAAAGAAGTGAACTGGCGTGAACTGGATTGATGTTATTTTGATCAGCATTTTGGCCTTGACCTCTATCCTGGGCATAGTTAAAGGACTTGTGAAGCAGGTTTTTGGCCTTCTTGCAGTGATTATTGGATTGATTTTAGCCTTTGGTTTTTATTCCCAGGCCTCCTGGCTTTATCTTCGGTTTGTCTCTAACGAAGTCTTGGCTCATTTTTTAGGCTTTTTAACCATATTTTTGATTGTGCTCTGCCTGGGGTGGGTTTCTTCATATTGTCTCTCCAAGTTTATAAAAGGGCCCTTAAAAATCCTTAATAATATTTTAGGAGGAGGATTAGGGCTCCTGAAGGGGATTCTCATCTGTGGTGTTGTTGTTTTTGCTCTCCTGGTGTTTCCCATAAGCAAAAAGGCCTTGAAAGAATCTGCGCTTTCCCCTGTTTGTCTTCAAATGACCAGGGCCATAATCAGCCTTATACCTCAGGAGCTTAAGGAAAAATTCAAGGAAGCTTATCAAGAAATCACAAGAAGGGTGGAAAAAGATGGAAAAAGAATCTGACAAACTCAATATCCATCAGAAACTGGAGATCGTAATCGATGAAATGGTGGAAAAGGAATTGTCTCTGAAAGATGCGCTGAAAGAATTCGAAAAAATCTACATCGAGAAAGCAGCGAAAAAATACAAGGGGAATATGACCAAAATGGCCAACGCCCTGGGGGTTCACCGCAACACTCTTCGTAACCGGGCCAAATCTTTAAAGATTCTTAAGAAAATTTAGCACTCTCCTGCTAAGAGTGCTAATTATTTCACTTTTTTCTTGACAATAAGGGGGAACCTGAGCTAAAATTAGCAATATCCCAGAAAATCTGCTAAGAAAATTATTCATATTAAGGAGGTTTAAATGAAAGTGATACCCTTACACGACAGAGTTCTTCTAAAGAGATTAGAAGAGCAGGAAGTAAAGAAAGGTGGAATAATCATCCCTGATACTGCAAAGGAGAAACCCCAGGAAGCAAAAGTAATAGAAGTGGGGAAAGGCCGTGCGACAGAAGACGGGAAAGTTATTCCTCTTGATGTTAAGAAGGGTGATAAGGTTCTCATTGGGAAATTCAGTGGGACCGAAGTGACCATAGGTGATATTGAGCATATTATCGTTCGTGAAGAAGAGATTTTAGCTAAAATCACCTAATTTTTGCTAGAAGGAGGAAAAAATGGCAAAACAAATTACACTCGGTGAAGATGCTAGACAGGCGCTAAAAAGGGGCGTCGATAAATTAAGCGACTTGGTCAAAGAGACATTGGGTCCCAGGGGAAAGAATGTTGTTTTGGATAAGAAATTCGGTTCCCCAACCAGCACCAAAGACGGCGTAACCGTGGCCAAGGAAATTGAGCTCAAGGATCCCCTGGAGAACATGGGAGCCCAGCTCGTTAAAGAAGTTGCTTCCAAAACTTCAGATGTTGCCGGGGACGGGACGACAACGGCAACCGTTTTAGCTCAGGGGATCTTTTCTGGGGGATTGAAGTATGTTACTGCCGGTGCTAATCCTAATTTAATTAAAAAGGGAATCGACAAAGCCATAGAAGAAGTTGTCAAAGAATTGAAGAAGCTAAGTCGGGATGTGAGCGGTGAAATGATTGCCCAAGTTGGAGCTATTTCAGCCAACAATGATGAGTCTGTGGGCAGAATTATTGCTGAAGCGATGGATAAGGTTGGGAAGGACGGCGTGATAACCGTGGAAGAGGCTAAGGGTTTGGAGACGACCATGGAGGTGGTTGAAGGAATGCAGTTCGACCGCGGCTATCTTTCTCCTTATTTCATCACCGATCCTGATAGGATGGAATGTGTCTTGGAGAACCCTGTTATTCTTCTCCATGAAAAGAAAATCAGCAACCTGAGAGAGCTTCTGCCTCTTCTTGAAAACGTGGCCAAGATGGGAAATCCCTTGTTGGTCATTGCTGAGGAAGTTGAGGGTGAGGCCCTGGCAACTCTGGTAGTCAACAAGCTCAAAGGCACTTTTCACTGCTCTGCTGTAAAAGCTCCTGGATTTGGTGATAGACGGAAGGCAATGCTGGAGGATATCGCGATTCTGAGTGGTGGGAAGGTTATCACTGAAGACATCGGTGTGAAGCTTGAAAATGTCGGAATTGACTGGTTGGGTAAAGCCAAAAAAGTGGTTATTGATAAAGATAATACCACGATTGTTGAGGGTGGAGGAAAAAAAGAAGATGTCCAGGCCCGAATAAAACAGATCAGAACTCAGGTTGAGGATACAACGTCTGATTATGATAAGGAGAAGCTTCAGGAAAGACTGGCCAAGATGGTGGGAGGAGTTGCCCTGATTAAAGTCGGTGCCGCCACCGAGACTGAGCTTAAAGAGAAAAAGGCGAGAGTCGAAGATGCCATGCATGCCACCAAGGCCGCAGTTGAGGAAGGGATTGTTCCTGGAGGAGGAGTTGCTCTTTTAAGATGCCAAAAGCTCCTCGATGCCTTAAAGTTAGATGATGACATGCAAATCGGTGTCAATATTATCAGGAGGGCCTTAGAAGAACCTCTTCGTCAAATCGCAGACAATGCAGGTCATGAAGGCTCGATTATCGTAGAGAAAGTGAAAGATATGCAGAAGAACATGGGATTCAATGCTCTAACCGAGAAATTTGAAGATTTAGTTAAATCTGGTGTTCTGGATCCAACAAAAGTTGTCCGGATAGCCCTCCAAAACGCTGCCAGCATCGCTGGATTACTCTTGACGACAGAGGGATTAGTATCTGATCTTCCTGAAGAGGAGAAAGGACCTAAGTATCCGCCGCCACCCGGCGATATGTATTAATCCTCGGGGTCATCTTCGGGGTCAGGTCTTGCTTTTTGCCTGTCTCAAAAATCTCATACAAACACATCAAAATTTAATTGCAAGGCTGAGAGCAACACAGATATAAACTATCTTCAGAATGAGATTTTGCTATACTCCCCTGCTTATTTATAAAAAAAGGGGGTCGCCCGTTAATCCTCGGGGTCAGGCCTTATCCAACGGAATGCCATAAGGACAAG
>CAYUXD010000090.1:0-8425 GCA_964448655.1 uncultured Eubacteriales bacterium | reverse complement strand
AAAGCATCTCCGAATCCGTGATTGTTGAATAAGAGTATTTGAAAAATGAAGAAAAAAGGGGAAAAAAGGGGACAGGCTACTTTTTCTGTTGTTCTGCCCCCAAGTTGAGAATGTCCTGTTTGTTGCAAAAAAGTAGCCTGTCCCCTTTTTCTCTTCTTAAGCACTTTGATCAGTTCATTGAGAGAGTCACATGAGTGCTTTTGAGATACTTACCTGCCCATTTTTGCTTTGACTTTCTTCTTTGTCCTATGATAATTTTTGCTTTCCCTTCAAAACATAAAATGAGTATTTGGGCAAAATGCTTGTCTATCACAAGGATAAAGGAGGATATGCTATGAAAAAAGGAATATTTTCGTCCCGGTTTTTATTGGTGCTATGTATAGGATTGGCCCTCACCCTTTTCCTCGGTGCGAAAAAAGCCAAGAAAGAAACCGAGCCTCTTCTCAAAGAATCCATCGTTGAGGGGCTAAGATGGAGATGTATCGGTCCTTCCAACATGGGAGGAAGGATTGATGATTTTGCTGTTGTGGAAAGCAACCCTAAAGTTATTTATGCCGGGACTGCCTCAGGTGGCGTGTGGAAGACCACCAATAACGGCGTAACCTGGGAACCTGTATTCGACGACCAGATTACGAGCACCATAGGCGATGTTGCTGTGGCACCCTCCAATCCGGGTATAATATGGGTTGGCACTGGAGAGGCAAACAATCGTCAGAGTTCTTCCTGGGGAGACGGAGTCTACAAATCTACTGATAGCGGCAGGACGTGGAAGAATATGGGGCTTCGTGACACTCATCATATTGGTCGTATTGTCATTCATCCGACCAATCCAGATATTGTGTATGTTGCGGCCTTGGGACATCTCTGGGGCCCGAATAAGGAAAGGGGCCTGTTTAGAACCATGGATGGCGGAAAAACCTGGACCAATACCAAGTTTATTGATGAGGATACTGGCTTTGTGGATGTTGCCCTGGATCATGAGAATCCAAATGTTCTGTATGCAGCGGCTTATCAGAGGCGCCGCCGCGGCTGGGGTTTTAATGGAGGAGGACCCGGGAGTGGTCTTTACAAGACGACCGATGGCGGAGAAACATGGGTCCTTCTGACAAATGGACTGCCTTCAGGGAACACAGGACGTATTGGAATCGATATTTACCGCAGCAGCCCCAATGTTGTCTATGCCGTTATCGAACACAAACAGGGCGGAGTTTTTCGCTCTGAGGATAAAGGCTTTACCTGGAAAAAGATGTCGGGCACCAATCCTCGGCCCATGTATTACAGCCAGATCCGTATTGACCCGAACAATGACCAGAGGATTTGGGTTCTCGGGGCTTCTATGTATGTCTCTGAGGACGGAGGCAAGTCTTTCAACACTAACTATGTAAGAGAAGTACATGGCGACCATCACGCCATGTGGATTAATCCTTCAGATTCCAATCACATGGTGCTGGGCTCAGATGGAGGGATTTATTTTTCTTATGATCGCGGTAAAACCTGGGATTTTGTCAATACCCTCCCTATTGGACAGTTTTACGAAGTGGGTTTTGACATGCGCAATCCTTATTATATCTATGGAGGATTGCAGGATAACGGAAGCTGGGGAGGTCCCAGCTCAACCTTGTATAGACTTGGAGCTTCCAACGAAGATTGGGTTAGAATCGGAGGTGGGGATGGCTTTTATACTCAAGTCGATCCCCAAGACAACAACACCATCTATGCCGAATCCCAGACTGGGAATCTTTTCAGGTTTGATGTGAGGACAGGAGAAAGCAAGTCCATAAGGCCTGAGCCTAACGATGAGAAAGAGCGTTACAAGTTTAACTGGAATTCTCCGGTTTTGATATCTCCCCATGATTCCAAAACAATCTATTACGGCGGAAACAAACTATTTAAATCTAAGGATAGAGGAGAGACATGGGAAGCCTCGATCGATCTTACGACCCAGCAGGATAGAGAAAAGCTTCCCCTTATGGGAGTCCTTCCTGACGAAGACACCCTTTCCCGACACGACGGCATAGCCTATTACGGTGATATCACCACAGTTTCTGAGTCTCCTCTTAAAGAAGGGCTCATCTATGTGGGCACAGACGACGGTAACTTCCAGGTCTCCCGCGATGGCGGAAAGACTTGGAAGAATGTAGTTAGCAATGTTCCCCGGATGCCTAAGTATATTTATGTCACCAGGGTTGTTGCTTCACGCTTTAAGGAAGGGACAGCCTATGCTACATTTGACGGCCACAGAAATGATGATTTCAAAGCTTATGTCTTCATGACAACCGATTACGGGGAAAGCTGGCAGAATATCTCAAGCAATCTTCCTCAAGGCGGAATTGTCAATGTTATAAGAGAGCATCATCGAAATCCCAATCTTCTCTTTGTCGGAACAGAAAGAGGTGCCTACTTCTCTATTGATAGGGGAAGGCAGTGGGTGAAGTTTAAGAGCAACTTCCCCATCGTTCCCGTTGATGACATTGCCATTCATCCTCGGGATAATGACCTGATTTTTGGCACCCATGGCCGGAGCATATGGACTTTAGATGATATCACTCCCTTAGAACAGCTTACAAAAGATACCTTGGCCTCTGCCGCCTATCTTTTTGACATCCGGAAGGCGACAATTTTTAATCCTTACAACCACAAGGGAAATCTTGGTCACAAATTTTTTGTTGCTCAAAATTCGGATTTTGGGGCTACGATAAGCTACTACTTGAAAGAAGAAGCAAAAGAAGATGTAAAGATAGCTATCCAAGACAGCCAAGGGCGGGAAATAAGGGAACTCAAAGGTCAGAAAGATGCAGGAATCCATCGCCTTGCCTGGGATTTGAGGTATGGGCCTCCTGAAGCGCCTGGAGAGGAAATGATTGGCCAGCGCTTCAGAGCTCAAGGGCCCTTTGTTCTTCCCGGAGAATACAAGGTGACATTGAAAACAGCCGGTCAGGAGATGACAAAGATTGTTAAAGTTGAGGGAGACCAGAGGATCGATATTTCCTTCGAGGACAGGAAAGCCCAGCATGACGCCTTGATGAGCATTCATGAGCTGTACCCTGCTATTTCAGCAGCGAGCCGGAGTTCGGATAGTATTAGAAGAGAGATACAGAAGCAGGATAGCGCTCTAAAAAAGATTCCCGATGTCCCGGCGGCAATTCATGAATCGATTAAAGCTGTTTCCAAAGAGGTCGATGATATTCGACTTAAGTTGCTGGGAGACCCGCAATTAGGCTGGATGGGCTTGCGCTTTTCAGTCAGGGGACGGCTCCTCATGGCTGGAAGGTCTATCGGAGAATATACAGGTGCCCCATCTGAACGTCAGGTTCAGCAGATCAGGAAAGATTCTGATGAGTTAAAGATACTTATTGAGAGGATAAACAAGATAATAGAGGTGGATATCCCCAGGCTGAACGAGTTGATGAACAAAAACAATATTCCCCGCATCGTTGTTGGAGAAAAAATAAAAATTGGTTAGACTTACTGGATTGGTCGGAAAGAGAGAGGCAATTGGATTAAATTGTAGGGGTTTGATTTATCAAACCCTAAATGACTGGACTTACTGGACTGGATTTAACAGATAATTATTATTAAGAGCTAAGAGCCCAGGGTAAGGCGGAAAACAAAGTGCGTGAGGAAGGCCTGATTAATCAGACTCAAGCTGGTTGATGAACGCTTGAAGATGGCCGACACCTAAAAGACATAAGGGTCTTTTTCCGTGCTTTTTGATTTCTCATAATACTTGCACCATTGAGAGAGAAGAGGAGGATCGAGATTATAAGAAAAGCGGCAGGAATCTTTCTTATTGTGCAGATGGTATTTGTCTCTTTTAGCTGCAAGAGAGAGATAAAGATTAGGGGGGTTGAACTCGAGGTGAGCTTTTCTGAAGCGACTTTATCAGATGACCTGATTACTGATATCCAGTATAGATGGAAGACGAAGAAGGACTTTGTGGAGGTAAAGGAAGACTACAATGCTTATGTGCATTTTTGGGATGGGTATAACCTTCTTTTCTATGATAATCATTCTCCGGAAATTCCAACATCTCAATGGGAGCCAGAAAAGGAATACGCCTATTCACGAAGAATATATATTCCTACCTTTATTGATAAGTCTGACCCTGCGTTCAAGGGAGAAGGCACCTTGAGATTGTCTATAGGATTAAACTCACCTTATGATAGGTCAAGGAAACTGCCGAAGCCTCTTTTTGAAAAAAAATTAAAGTTTTTACCTGCTCCTGCCGATACTCCCAAAATCAGCTACGAAGATGGATGGTATGATTTAGAGATAAGCCCGGAGACTTCTCTTAAAAGGTGGAGATGGACGGCCAGCGAAGCCAGATGCAAAATTGATAATCCTCGCCAGGATGCTCTGCTGTTTATAAAAGGAGGGGTGAATCTAGGAGTATTGAATAATCAAAAAGTCATCTTCAAAGTCAACGATTCGATTTTGGATGAGTTAATCCCAGAGGAAAGTCAATTCGAAAAATCATACAGGATAAAAAAAGAAATGCTCGGCGAGGAAGATAAATTTTACCTGGTTATCTCTACAGATAAAACGTTTATCCCCAAGCAGGTTATACTTCGTTCTAAGGATGAGAGAGAGTTAGGGGTTCAGATTTCCTTTATTTATTTTAGATAGATAAACGGAAATGAAGGAGAACTCACTCTTTCTTCTTGAGATTTGCTGAGGGAGAGCGGCACACTCTAAATAGCTTATTCTTTTCCTTTATTCTTGGCTTTCTTGTTAGGACTATTTTCTGTTTTTGGCTCCGGTCTTTGCCTGCTGATATTCTTTCCTGGCTCTGGCTTCGTCTTCCTTGGCTTTCTGAAGTCTCAGAGAAGTTTCGCTTATGTCTCTCTGAATTTTTTCTCTGGAACTCATGTCGTCCATGCTGTAGAATTCTTGCCATAGACCGTTCATCCTCGTGGTCAATAAACCTACTTGTTCTCTTGCGTTATTCCATTTCTGTTCGAGTTCATCTGTTGCATTCTCTTGAGGCTCCGCTCTGTCTGGGCTTCTAGCATCTGATGATCTGGATTTAGAGCCTGACGGCTCCGCCTTATCTAGTGCAGATAAATCAGAGGAAGTTTCCGCCATTGAGCTGTCTTCTGCGGCGTCTGGTTGTCTTGAGGTAGTAAGAGCCGGCCCTCTTTTAATGTTTGCCAGGTCATCATTGGTAACAACTGTCTTTGTTTGGCCCTTTAGTTTTTCTCTTCTTTCTTTTTCTTTCTTGGCTAACTCAACCAAGCTTTGAGAGGAAAGGACAGAGGTAAGGAATAAAGGAAGAGAGATTCCTACGATAATTTTTTTGAAACTCATTTTTTCTTCTCTTTAAAATTTATTTTATACATCATAAATTTTTATGTCAATCAAACGAATAACTGGCGATCGCCAAGAACTACTGGCTCTTTCTCACCTCAATCTGGCAATGAAGATCATCGGAGATTCATTATTGCCGCAAAATAAAGTTAATAAAAACCCCGATATATGTAAATACC
This sequence comes from uncultured Eubacteriales bacterium, assembly GCA_964448655.1. GTDB lineage: Bacteria > Acidobacteriota > Aminicenantia > Aminicenantales > Aminicenantaceae > SOIV01. Next base: position 2,939 of record CAYUXD010000090.1, on the reverse strand, counting down.
CCTTTGAGATGATTTGGGGAATGATTTTTTTTCTTTTTTTCCTCACCTAAAAAGATGACCTATCCTCACCATTCCGGCTTAATGAAAAAAAGAGTAAAAAAGGGGGACAGGCTACTTTTTCTGTTGTTCTGTCCGCGAGTAGAGACTTTACCCTTTCTTACTGAAAAAGCAGCCTGTCCCCTTTTATTTTAGTAATATTTCTCTTCTCAACGGCAAGGCCTGATCCCATAAGGTCCATCAGAAAAAGTAGCCTGTCCCCTTTTTTACATTTGTCTTCTACTGAGCTGTGCGAATAAAAATTGTCCGCCCATCTGAGGAGACTTCTACTGCTCCATGAACGTCGGTGCGGTAGACTTTGGCTCCTATCTTTTTGTATCTTTCTAAAATTTCATGATTTGGAAAGCCGTACCTGTTGTTTTCGCCTAAGGAGATCACGATGATTTCGGGAGATACCCTGTCGAGAAAGGCTTCGGAGCTTGAAGAATGGCTTCCGTGGTGAGGGGATTTGAGCACCTGACTTTTGATATCCCCGGAGCTTTCTAAAATCTTTTTTTCAGCATCGATTTCGATGTCGCCTGTGAGAAGAAATGAAACTTGATTGTAGGAGAGTCTGAGCACAAGAGATTGATCATTACTTATAGTGTAAACATAGGGCTCTCCCTTTTCAGGATGGAGAACCTCGATTCTCACCTTGCTTTCCTGATGGGAGTGACCGCGGAAAAGTCTTTTGCGGGAGACCGATGAAGAGAGCGATCTTTTGAACTCCGTGTATGGATAACTCTGCAAGGGACTGAAAGTCTCCCAGTATTCACCTATCTTAAAATTTCTGGCGACTGCTTTTAAGCCGTTTAGATGATCAGGGTGGGCATGGGTTAAAACCAGATAATCAATTTTTTTTATTCCTTTCTCCCAGAGAAAAGGAGAGACCACCTGCTCGCCCACATCAAAAGTTCCCTCTGGATGACCGCCTCCATCGATAAGCATTTTTTTACGGCCGGGAAATTCTACCAATATAGAATCGCCCTGTCCGACATCGATAAAAGTAAGTTTAAGGTTTTTGGATAAGGAGGGAAAAGGATAGGATATCAAAACAGTAAAGAAGATAAGAAAAAGGGCGATAAGGACCAATTTTTGTTTCCTTATTTTGGAAGGCAGGAGTAAAAGAAGCAAAAAAAGGAAATAGCCGATTATGGTGATGAGATGGGGTGTGGGTATTCGGTAGGAAATAAGGGAGAATCTGTCAAGGAGATGTGAACAACCGATGAGAAGGTTTATAAAAAACTCTATACCCTTGGCGAGCAGTTGGGCCAGGAAAGAGCTTGCGAAGGAAACGGGAAGGAATATATAACCGCCGGCCATGGTCAGCCCTACCAGAGGTAAGGCTGCATAGTTAAGGATAAGAGAGGAGAAAGTCACCCTGTTGAAGGAGCTGGCAATAAAGGGAAAAACTCCGAGTTGGGCTGTAAGGGAGAGAACGAGGATCTCGCTGATTCTCAAGGGAAGGCGGGGAAAGTATTTAATGATTCTGGGAAAAAAAAGAATGATGGAAAAGGTGGCAGCAAAAGTAAGCTGGAAGCCTACGTTAAACAGGCTAAAGGGATTGAAAACAAGAAGGATAAAGGCGCTGATGGAGATCGTGTTGATGAGGTTGACATTCCTCCAGATGAGTTTCCCCAATAGAAATGCGACAGCCATTATTGTAGCCCTCATTACAGAAGGCCTGCCTTCCACCAAGAAGGCATAAAAAACGAGAAAGACAATCACGAACAGATAAGAGAGGCGTGTGGGTACTCTCGAAAGCTTCAAAAGAGAGAAAAGAAAGAAAGAAATAATTGCAATATGAGCTCCAGAAATAGCAAAAAAGTGATAAATTCCTGCCTTTTGGAGAGACTGGGTGACAGAGGGATCCATTCTTGATCTTTCACCTAAGAGGAGCGCTTCAAGAACAGCTCCCTGAGGAGAAAGTACGCTTGTTTCAGAGGAAAAATGATTTTCGATTTTATGCTGCAGGTTCTGGCGAATAACTGATACCAGATGCAAGGGAGAATATTTTTTTCCGGACTCTAATCTTTCTACAAGAAGCGCGCTTTTGGAAAAGGCCCTGTTGTGGATGTTCTGGCTTTTGAGGTATGCATTCAAGGAAGATACTTTAAAGTTTCTATAGCCTTTAGAAGAAAGAAGACGGGCAGAAACCTTGATTTTATCATGGACAAAAAGGTTGAGTGGGGAGGAAGACTCTGAGGAATGGGGTACTGTGATCCTCAGATTCCCTCGCATTTTTTCCTCTTTATTCTCGTAAAAAACTTTTTTCACCTTTATGAAGATAAAATCCCTATCAGACCCGCGAGACGGAGATTTGTACAACGTGCCGTAAAAATCGGCATAATTTGAGAGCCTCAGCCTGCGAAGAGAATTTTCATCGAAATTCCTGTTGGAGAGAGAATAGAGGCTTGCACCGAGAAGAAAAGTAGAGATGAGAATAAAAAGGAAAGCCTGTCTTTCTTTTCTGAGGAAAAAGAAGAGCCAGGCACAAGCGAGAGATGCCATCAAGGATAAGATCCACGTCAGCAGGGAGAAGGATAGAAGAGAAGAGAGCAAGATTCCTGATGCCAGTGATAAAGCCAGGAAGAGAAAGGGAAAAGGCATCGGTTTAACGAAGATTAAGGTGGATATGATTCAAGATGGCCCCGGTGCTCGAGACAATTATAAGCAGTGCTGAAGTTTTATCAGGTGGGAGGCCTTTTAGGGGAAAAAGAAGCACGGCAAACGAGAGGAATAAGATCTTATACCTGAGATTCTCTCTCATGGATTTATCTTAGATTTGCTGCAGGCTAAAGTCAAGAAATCATATAAAAGGGTAAGCATCTTTTTTTCCATGATAGTGAGTAAACGATCAGGCTGGGTGTTTCGAAAACACGCGGGATTTCCCCAGCGAGGAA